>NZ_JXLL01000006.1 GCF_001316435.1 Caloranaerobacter sp. TR13 | reverse complement strand
GGTTCGAGTCCCATCGCCAGCTCCATAAAAAAGAAGCTTAAGATATTCTCTTAAGCTTCTTTTTTTATACTTCCCACCTCAAATCAGGACCAAAAAACCTAATTGGAGTAAACTTGTTTAGAATTCTTGAAAAAATCCTATCTGTATAGGTATTAGATATCTCTATAGGTGAAAGGTTTGTAGATATTATAGTTTTATTGCCTTTTATCAATCTTGAATTTACTATGTTAAAAATTTCAGTATTAGTAAAGGTATTTACTAGTTCAGTACCTAAATCATCAATTATCAGCAAATCTGCATCAAATAGAAGTTCATAGTCTAATTTATATTCATCCTTATTTGAATTTCTTCTAAATCTATATTCTTCTATTATTTCAAGTATTTTGAAAGCTGTTTGATATATTACTATTTTTCCTTTATCTAATAGAGCTTTAGCAATACAATTACACATGAAAGTTTTGCCTAATCCAGTCGTTCCATAAAATAGTAGATTTTCTTCGTTATCTTCATCAAAATTAAATACAAATCCTTCACATATACTTAATATGTTTTGCATATTTTCTCTTGGTGTTACTTTTTCATTTTCAAAAGGTTTATTGCTGAAAATGTTAATATTAAAAGTTTGGAAGTTCTCTTTATAGAGAATATGTTCAAGATTAGACATTTTGTAAGCTCTATTGATAAGAGCTTGTTTAAAACAAGAACACTTACTTCCGTTTTTTAGAAACCCTGTGTCATTACATTTGTTACATTCATAATTAATATCCATATATTCTAGAGGGATATTATTTTCAGTAAGTAATATAGCTTTCTCTCGTTTTAATTCTTCTAGTTTGTTTTTTATTTCTTCTATTTTATCGTTATAATTCTGAGGATTGTTTATAATTGCTTTAGAAATCATTAGACCTGTTTTGGATATTAATTTATCTATTTCTTTTAATCTAGGAATTTTTGAATAAACTTCATTTTGTCTTAGTCTTTGTTCATATAATGCTTTATCTCTTTTCTTTTCGTACTCTCTTAAAATTTCATTAATCATACTATTATTCATGAATACCCTCCTCAAATAGGGAAATTAAGTATTTTTCTTATGAGTTTTTTCTTCGAAAATTTTTCTTACGATCTTGTCTAGTTCATCTGAAGTATATTTAGAAGTTCTCTGTTCAAAATTATGGAATTTAGTTTTAACTTTATTTTGATTTGCAGATTTTTGATTAGTTTTTGGCTTGTCCTTTTCTTCAATTTCATTAACATTTTTAATTCCTTTACTGTACCAAGATGAAAGTATGCCATCTATATAATTTATACTTGGATTTGATGTTTTTTTAGTATTTTCACATGCTTTTAATACAATATCTAAATCGAATTTCCATTCATCAAACCATTTGTCTATTACTTTTCTTTCTGCTTCGCTAGGTGGTCTAAAATTAAAGCCTAAAGCTTTCATGACTCTTTCGTAGATTTTGAATCTTTTATCTTTAGTTTCTAAATACTGTTCTAATGCTTTTAAATTAGTAATATTCATATCATACCAGTTTCTTATTATTCCTTCTACGTAATTAACATTTTTTTTGTTTCTTCTTTCTACGGAATAAAAGAAGGCTTTAACAACTATTTGAGGATCCATATTATAGTTATATATCCATTCAAGGATTTTTTTCTTTTCATTAGGTACCAGAGGGCGTCTGATTATTTGATTTATTGAATAGAACATATCTTGAATTGTAGTGTTTTTATTTGCTTCAATTAAATCGTCTACGGAACAAGAATAGTATGTGTTTTCAGTATGCTTAATAGTTTTAGATGTTATTGGTTTGTAGTTGTTATTAATATATAGCTGTTTTAAGTTTAAAAACTCAACAATATAGTTATATTGATCATCTTCTTTAGGATGTTTTTTAATTATACCTTTTTCTTCCCAAAAGTCCCAAGCTTTTAGCACATCTGATAAAGGAATATTCAGATGTTTTGCGATAGTTTCATTAGTAACTTCAATATTAGTGTCTTTATCATTAGCATATTTATATCCTAATAAATACACTTTGACATAGGTTCCATTAGCCATTGGCATAAAGTCGTTGATAAAAATATTTTCAATTGGGGTATCCCCTAAGTCTATATCAGTAATTTCTTTATAGAAAGACAATATACTCACCTACCAAAAAATTAGTTTTATAATCAATAGGAAAGAGTTTAAAGCTATTAGTTATTTACTATTTGATATTTGTCAAATTAAGTTACCAGTTGACAGATAACAGGGCACAGACAGTTTTAATCAATAGTCATTAGTCGTTAGTCTATTATTTTTAACTATTGGCTATTGACTATCAATCATCCGAAAATAAACATCGAGTATTTAGTGACTAGTACCAAATGCCCATTGAATTTATGTCCCATGTCGACTAAAAGACACAAAGTCGTATTTTTATACTATTATAACATAATGTTTATCTAAATTATATTAAGTTATATTTTCCAATTATCAATTAATATATTTTAGTAATAAGTTCAAAAATGAAAGGTGAGTGGGGGGATGAGATGCATAAATTATTATCAAAAATAATGTTTAAAGTTTTACTGCTTTTCATAATAACAATAACACCAATTATAACATATACATTTATTAGAGATGATGTCCAATTTACATTTAATATAAACCAAAATATGTTAAATAGATATTTTATTAAAGCAGAGTTTGATCCCGTAAATAAGATAATTTATATTGATGAAAAAGTAAGCTATATAAATAATACAGGAAAGAAATTAAAAAAAATATACTTTCACATATATCCAAATGCTTTTAGAAAGGCAAAAACAGTACCATATTTTAAAGAAGAAATTAATGAAGCTTATCCAAATGGATTTGATTCAGGATACATTGATATAAAGAAAGTAATGGTAGATGATAAAGAGCAAAAATATAAGATTATAGGACGAGATCATACAATACTTATGATTGAGCTTGAAAGATGGATTAGAGACGGTGCAGAAATGACTGTAGAAATACAAGGGAAAATAAAAATACCAAATTCTAGAGGAAGATTTGGATATGACAAATATACTTTTAATATAACGAATTGGTATCCTATTTTAGCTGTCTATGATGAAACAGGATGGAATTTAGACCCTTATTATAAATTAGGCGATCCATTTTATAGTGATGTTAGTAATTATAGAGTAGAGCTTGTTATACCATCAAATTATTTTCCAGTTAGTACTGGTGTGATTGTTGATAAAGAAGAATTGGATGATAAGGTGAAATATTATATTGAAGCTGATAATGTTAGAGATTTTGCTATTATTTTAAGTGATAAATTTAAGAAAGAAGAGGCTTGGGTTGATAATATCAAAGTAGTTTCTTATTGTTTTAATGATACGTATAAAAAAGAGGCTTTGCAATATGCGGTAGATTCAATAAAAATATTTAATGACTTATTTGGTAAATATCCTTATAAAGAATTTGAAGTTGTAGCGAGTGACTTTTATGTTGGAGGTATGGAATATCCGAATGTGGTTATGATAGATAATGATATATATTCATATAGACAACCAGATATATTAGAATATATTATTGCACATGAAACTGCTCATCAGTGGTGGTATGGTATTGTTGGAAATGATCAAGTTGATGAACCGTGGTTAGATGAGAGTTTAACTGAATATTCAACCATTTTATATTTTGAGAAAAAGTATGGTACCGAAGTTAAGGATAGAGTATTTAATAAAATGGTTATTGCCCGTTTTAGCAAGTATAAAGATTCTGATTTTATAAATCAGTCTATAAATAAGAGCCTGAGTAATTTTAATTCATGGCAAGAGTATTTAGGGTTGGTATATCAAAAAGGAGCAATTAGTTTAAATGAATTTAGGAGAAAAATTGGAGATGAGAAGTTCTTTAATATTTTAAAGCTTTATTTTGAAAGGAATAAGTTTAGAAATGCAAAAACAGAAGATTTTATTGAAATATGTAGAGAGGTTCTAGACTTAAAAAGGAATGATGCTATTATTAGAGAGCTATCGCTTAGATAGAATATATTTTAAATTAAAATAATAAACTAATTATAGACATGCATTAGATTATTCTTTGTAAATTTTGCGATATATGATATAATCTATTTTGAGTTTATATTACAATTGTGTTACAGAAAACTTTTTAGGAAGGAGCTTTAGAATGAATAGCTCGCGTTTAAAAAGAATTAGTGAACTTATCAAAAAATTAAATATAAAGAATAAAGGGAAAAAATTCAATAAAATAATCACGTTTGCTGTTATAATAGGAATTTTAGCAGGTGGTTTTGCATTTGCTGAATATAGAAAGAGTGTAAAACATGAGATATATACAAGGGCTTTTAGGGTTAATTATAATGGTAATTACATAGGTACGGTTAGGAATAAACAAATTGTTAATGATGTTGTAACTACGCTAAAAAAAGAACTAACTACTAATTATGGTATTGAAGTTACTATTGAAGATGAGTTTGAGTATCAAGATACTCATGCTGAAGACAACGAGTTAACAAAAAAAGAAGATATTAAGAATAATTTGAAAGATAATATTGAATTCAATGTATTTGCATATGCTATTGAAGCAGATGGAAAGGTATTAGGAGTTCTTAAGACAGAAGATTTAGCTAAAGAAATATTAGATAAGATTAAAGAACCTTATATAAACTCAGCAGAGCAAGAAAATTCTTCAATAGAAGATATAAAGTTTGTTGAAAACGTTAAAGTAGTAAAAAAAGAAGTACCTATATCTGCAGTACAAGATTTTGATAAGGTGTTAAATTATATTCAAAAAGGAACAGATGAAGTTAAAACTCATGTAGTAAAAAAGGGTGAGAATTTCTGGACTATAGCACATAAGTATAATTTGACTGTAAACGATTTGATTAAAGCTAATCCAGATGTAAATCCTAAACTTATTCATCCAGGAGATGAATTGAGTCTAATAGTGCCTAAGCCATATTTAACAGTAGTTACTTATGAAGAGAAAAAATATACTGAAAATATTGATTTTGATATAAAATATGAATATAGTTCTAAAATGTATAAGGATCAAGCCGTAATAAAAAGAAGAGGAGTATACGGTAAAAAAGAGGTTATAGCTAAAATAGAAAAACATAATGGAATTGAAGTTGCAAAGCAGATTTTAAAGGAAACTATTATTTCTAATCCAATATCTCAGATTATTATTAAAGGAACTAAGGAAATACCACCACTTAAAGCAACAGGTGTTTTTATAACACCTACGAGAGGTACTTTGACTTCAGGCTTCGGCAAGAGATGGGGCAGAATGCATGAGGGTATAGATTTAGCAGCAAGGACTGGAACACCTATTAAAGCAGCAGATGGTGGAGTGGTAACTTTTGCCGGATGGAGAGGTTCATATGGCTACATGGTTGAAATAGATCATGGAGGCGGATTTACAACTAGATATGCTCACTGCAGCAAAATCTATGTAAAAAAAGGTGAGAAAGTCTATAAAGGAAAAGTAATAGCTGCTGTTGGTAATACAGGAAGAAGTACAGGACCTCATGTGCATTTTGAAGTTCGCAAATACGGTAAACCAGTAAATCCATATAAATATTTAGGCAAAAAATATAGATAGCTCAGTCTTTTGACTGAGCTAATTTTTTTAAATTCTTTTACTTAAAAGCAAGAACAGCAATACAATAGCAATGAAATTGTCTCCAAATAAGTTTTCTGTATATGGTTTTTCTTCAGGGACATCTTCAATAGGTTTTTCTTTAAATAGTCTTTCTAGATTAATTACCCCACTGCCTTGATTATTATAGGTATCTTTTAAATCTACACAGGATTTCATAATCATTGCTTTAACTTGACTTGGACTAAGGTTGCCATGTTTGTTGTATAATAGGGCGCAGGCTCCTGATACCATAGGGGTAGCCATAGAGGTACCACTTAATGAAGTATAGCTACTAAGATTGCTACTTGATAGCGACATGATATCCACACCTGGAGCTACAACGTCTGGTTTTTTGAATCCTTCTTTTGTAGGTCCTCTACTTGAAAAAGGTGCAATGAAGTCATCACTTAATTCAGGAGTCTTATTATCGTCTACTGCTCCAACTGTAATTACTTTTTTAGAATTACCTGGAGACAATATTGTTTCTTTAGCTGGTCCACTATTGCCGGCAGCAACAACAACAGTTAAACCAGATTTAACAGCTTCTTCTACTGCTTTTACAAGAGGATCTTCATTGTATGGATTTGTAGGTGGGCTACCTAATGATAGATTTATTATTTTAGTATTGTATACGTTTTTAGTCTTTATTACCCATTCTATTGCTGCAACTATATCTGATGTACTACCGCTTCCTGAGCTGTCTAATGCTTTTACTCCTAAAATATTACATTCTGGTGCTACACCTGCATATTTACCTTTTGATGAATATCCATTTGAAGCTATTATACCTGAAACATGTGTGCCATGACCATTGTCATCATATGGTGAAGTTTTATCGTTTATGAAATCTTTAAAACCTATAATTCTGTTTCTAGGTTTGGTAAGGTCATTATGTGGTGCTACACCTGTATCAATTACAGCAACTGTTACTCCTTTGCCTGTATATCCTAATTCATGAGCGAAATTACTTTTTATAGAAGAAGTTGCGATATCTAATAGGGCAAAAACTTTAGAATCAAAACTTATATATTCGATATTTGGATCTTTTGCTAATTTACTTATAGCTTCAATATTTAAATTACAAGCTATTCCGCCTACTAGAGGAAGAGTACGTTTAACTTTACTTGACATACCTAATACGATATTGCTAAGCATATTGAAATTACCGTTTTTAGCTCTGATAATAACAGGAATTTCTTCTTTAGATTTCGAATTAAGCTTAGCACTTACTATCGGATCAATTTTATACTTTCTTTGCCTCCTCATATATCTCACCTTCCTATGATTTAATTTATGCACGAGGAGGCTAAAAGGTTATACTTTTAGGATTTACATATATACAAAAACAAAAATTACCAATGAAGTTTACATAATAACATGATATAATATGTACGTTCCCCATATACATATTTAAAAGAAAGGGGGAACAATAGAATGAAAAAACATATAAAAGATATTTTAAGATTGTTGATTGTTGTAATACTTGTTCTTATATTTATTTTCATTACTAATGTAAGGGTTGTTGGATATTTAAAGGGTTCTATCAATACTTTGTATAATAATATAGAAAAAAAGAGGATATTAGCAAATATAAAAGATTACGATATATTAGAAACTAAACATTTTATTATAAGATTTGATAAAGAAGATAAGGAAGTTGCATATCTAACAGGAGAAATAGCAGAAAAATATTATAATGTTGTTTGTAAGATGTTTGATTATTATAATAAAGAAAAGAACATTATTATAATATACGATGATGGAAATGAACTATTGAAAAATACACGTTTAAATAAACAAACATATCCAGTTGGTGTTTATTATGGTGGAATGATTAACATATTATCTCCTAAACTATGGATAAAAGATACTGAAAACTTCAATATGGTTTATGAAAAAGATGGTCCTATTGTTCATGAATTTACTCATCTTATAGTTGATAAGATTACTCATGGAAATTACCCAATGTGGCTTACAGAAGGAATAGCACTTTATGCAGAATATAAATTAACGGGTTTTGAGTGGGGAAAAGATATTCAATATTTAGATAAAGTAGATATAAAGAGTTTAGATAAAAATTTTTATCAGTTAGACCAATATATTGCATATAGAAAATCTTTTGAAGTTATAAAAAAGATTTCTGATATTTGGGGATTTGAGAAGTTAAAAGACATTTTAATAACCTTAGGAGAAGGTAATAATTTAAAAAGTTCAACTAAAGCAGTATTAAAGATTAATTTATACGAGTTAAAATAAATGAAGTCAACCGTTTGGTTGACTTCATTTATATAAAAATTATGGGGGATGGAGAATAAAATATTACCATATTTTATATTTTGCATATTTCAATATAAATTATATTATATAATTAGACAAAATTCTACAGGTCTTTTGACCTATTTACAAAAATAAGTCATATTATGTTGACAAAACATACAGATATTAGAAAAAATATTTGAAGGATAAATTAATCATAATATAGAATTATAATAAAGATGATGTGTAAATTCATATACTCTAGAGAATTGACTTTTTTTCACAAACTATAATATTTGAGGTGATAATTGATGAATAAGAAAATCCTAGTTGTAGATGACGAGAAACCTATTGCTGAAATATTGAAATTTAACATAGAGAAGGAAGGGTTTCAAGTTGAATTGGCATATGATGGTGAAGATGCTGTATTTAAAGCTTTTAGCTTAAAACCAGATTTGATTCTATTGGATGTAATGTTACCTAAAAAAGATGGGTTCCAAGTACTTAAAGAAATAAGACATAAACTTAAGACTCCTGTACTAATGTTAACAGCTAAGGAAGAAGAAGTGGACAAGGTATTAGGATTAGAACTTGGAGCTGATGATTACATAACAAAACCTTTTAGTATGAGAGAACTTATAGCTAGAGTTAAAGCTAATTTAAGAAGAGTAGATATGTCAAATGGGGATTCTAATGGAGAAATAATAGTTTGTGAAGATTTAGTTATAGATTTAAATAGATATGAAGTTAAAAAGAACAATAAGATTATAGAGTTGACATTAAGAGAATTTGAATTACTTAAGTTTTTAGCAACAAAATCTGGGCAAGTTTTTTCAAGAGAACAATTACTTGAGGAAGTTTGGGGCTATGAATATTATGGAGATATAAGAACAGTAGACGTTACTGTAAGAAGGTTAAGAGAAAAAGTGGAAGATGATTCTAGTAGTCCTAGGTATGTCCTCACTAAAAGAGGTGTTGGATATTACTTTAGGAGGGCGTAAGAATGTTCAATAGTGTCAGATGGAAATTTATAACTATTTACTTTCTATTAGTATTTATAGCGATGGTTATAGTAGGAGTATTTATTATAGAAAATTTAGAGAAACATCAACTTAATCAGGTTTCTGATGATATGGAGTATCGTATTGAGGAAATAATAAGATCTTCGGCAATACAACAAGATAATTGGGAAAGATCAAAGGAAAGTATACAATCTACTATTTCAAAATGGCCTTTAAAGACTACAGAAACTTTATATATATTAAGTAATTCACAAATACCAGAGATATTAGCAAGCAACAATAGAAAATTTCAGGGTAAAAAAGCTTTTGAGTGCAGATTACTTAATTCAGCTTTGATACTATCTGCTTTAGATGGAGAAAAAGTTGATGCTATCATATCCAATTCAGATAGATCAGATGTAAAAGAGAAACATTTAGCTTATCCTGTATTTAATAAAATTGGAGAAGTTAAGGGAATTATATATCTTATATCAGATTTAAAAGATGTATATGATACTATAGATGAATCTAAAATTATTTTGACCCAGGCAACACTATTAGCCTTATTTATTACAGTTTTTCTGGGTTTTTTTATTGCAAAAAGTATAACAGGACCGATAAATGATGTTACAGTAAAAGCTGAAAAAATGGCTAAAGGTGATTTTGACCAGTTTGTTGATGTTAAATCAGATGATGAAATTGGACAGTTAGCTAGCATGTTTAACTATTTAACTCAAAAACTTAAAGCAACAATATCTGAAGTATATAGTGAAAAGAGTAAAATGGATACCATCTTTACTTATATGGCTGATGGTGTGATAGCAGTGAATAAAGATGGAGAAATCATACATGCAAATCCGATTGTTTTAGATTTATTTGGACTGTCTTATGATGAGTTAAACAAAAAGAAATATGATGATTTAGTAAGATCATTAAATGAAAAGTTGACGTTAGAATATATTCAAAAGATTGATAAATGGGAAGGTAGCGAAGTTTTTGAATATAATTCAGTAATTTACAGAGCTAGATTTGCACCATTTAAAAATGAAAATGGTGACTACGGTGGTCTTATAGTAGTCTTGCAGGATATAACTGAACAACAAAAACTAGAGAATATGAGAAAGGAATTTGTTGCTAATGTATCTCACGAGTTAAAAACTCCGATAACAACTATTAAAAGTTATACAGAAACTCTCCTTGAAGGTGCAATTGACAATACACAATATTCTATGCAATTTTTAAATGTAATAAATAATGAATGTGATAGAATGGCTAGAATTGTAAGAGATTTATTACAACTTTCGAATCTTGATTTTAAACAGACAAAATGGAATATGACAAAAATTTCTGTAAAAGAGCTTATAGAAGAAACTTTAAAAAGAACAGAGATATTTGCAAAGGAGAAAAATCAAAGCATAAATGTTCAAATGGAGGAAAATATTACAGATATTTTTGCTGATAAGGATGGTATATTGCAGGTAATACTAAACATAGTTAGTAATGCTATTAAGTATACTCCTGAAAAGGGCGAAATAAGTATTGTTGTAAAAAGAGAAAATGATAATGTGATTATTACTGTTAAAGATAATGGTATTGGTATTCCAGAAGAAGATTTAGATAGAATATTTGAAAGATTTTATAGAGTAGACAAAGCAAGATCTAGAGCTTTAGGTGGTACAGGCTTAGGGCTTTCAATAGCAAAGCAGATAGTAGAAGCACATAATGGAGATATAAAGATAAGAAGTAAGTATAATGTTGGTACGGAAGTTGATATTATTTTACCTATTGCAGGGGTGTAATTCAATTTTAATAGCGTTGTAATATATCTGTAATAATGTTGTTATATAATTATGCTGAAGTACTATTTGTACCTTTAAGGAGGAATAATTATGCTTAGGAAGGTATTAACGGGAGCATTAGTAATAGTGATAATAGGTACTTACGGAACAGTTGGTTATTCGATTGGAAACGATAGTGAGATAGAAAACAATGATACAAATATCGAAATTGTTAAAAAAGAAAATATTATTGATATAATTTATCCAGAAGATAATTTGATTACTACTGATAACATTGTTTTGCTTTCGGGTAGAGCAAGACAAGGACTTAAGATAATTGTAGAAGTATACTCTTCTGCTAGCTTAACAGATGTTGATTTTAATGTAGATACATTACCAATAAATGATAGCAGTATGGAAAAAATAGAAGAACCAGAAGAAACATATAAACTTGAGTCAAAAGAAGTATTAGAAGTAGGAGAGTTAGGTGTATTTGCTAAGGAGTTAGAGCTTAAACCAGGGAAAAATAAGATAAGCATATATGTTATTGATGATGAAGTAACTGATATTATAACTAAATATGTATTTGTTACTGATATGGAAAAAGTTAAAGAATATATTAATAACATCGGAAACATGAACTTTTCTGAAACTATTAGACAAATGATAGATGTATCAAATAATCAAGATACTAGCATACCACTTTTCTGGAGATGATTCTAAATGCAAAGAGAGAGGGCGAAGGCTTTTTTGCTAGTATCTTTGGTTCTCATTAGTATTTTTTTAACACAACAATTATGGATACAATTTCCATTCACCTTAATTCCTTCTTTTAATGAAGATAAAGACAAAGGTATTGGATATAATTATATTTTGTCAGATGTGATATCTCCTGAAAAGTACTTAATTAATTTTGGGGGTAATTATACTATATTATATTCAGGCGAGAGATATGATTTATGGTTGAAAACTAGGTCCTATTTAAAAGGGATTCTACAAAATGAAGATTTAAGTTATAAGGAGATAGACGAAAGAGAAATTATTAAGAACGATGTTAAAAAATCTATAAATTTATTTTTTACCGAAGATATACCAATATATATGTTAGTAAAGGTACTGAATTGTAAGCCTTCAAGTTCGATTTATAATAGTATAAAAAATGTACGGAATATTTATATTTATTTGGGAAGAAATCCTTACATAGTACTTAGCAATAAAACTAATCATATAAAAATATATAATATTAAGGTTGATACTAGTATCTTAATAGATACATTGAATGAAATAGAAAGAGAAAATGTGCTTAAATATTATTCAATCCGAATGTGGGGTATAGACAAGGATGTTTATATTCCTATTAATACATCAAGTTTAAATTATATAATTCCTTATGTGTATGTAAATAATGAAATGAATACTGAAAGTTATCTGTCTATGGAATCTGTAGCAAAAAGTTTTTTTAGAGAAGATCTAGAGTATGCTAGAAAAATAGTTGAGACTGACGGATCTGTTATTTTTTTATATGGACAAAAAGGTTTGAAGATATCAAAAAATGGGCTAATTGAATATTTTAATACTCTAGATGAAAACGTAACGGAGAGAAATCTTTTTATTAGCTTAAATAAAGCGGTAGACTTTATTACAAATCATTTAGGATGGCCGGAAGAAGCCTATTTGTCTTCTATTGAAGAAATAGAGTATAAAGGGAATAAAGGATATAGATTTAAATTTACATATAGAGTTAATAATTTAACTATTTATACTGATAGAAATAAGTTTAGCAGTCCTATAGAAATAGAAGTATTTAATAAGAATGTAAAAAGCTATAAAAGATATATAAGGACTATAAGTAAGGTTGAATACAAAAAATCTTCTAAGGAGACAGTTTTGCCACCAGAGAAGGTTATAGAAACTAATTTGTCGATGATTAAAGCAGATGTAGCTAAGAAAAACAATTTGAAAATAGAACAAATTGATAATTTTACGATTTTGTCATTGATAGATGATATTGAGTTAGGATATTTTGATTATGGGGATAAAAAGTATAAACAAAAATTAATGGGGGTATGGGTAATTGCTGTAGATGGAATTACTTATATTTTTGATATGCATGATGGTAAGTTTGTCGATGGGGGGCTACCGGAATAGATATTATTTTGGATGGTGAACATAAATGGATTGGTCGAAGGCCATAAATATACTGATAATAGCATTCTTAATTACGAATTTAATTTTGGTATATGTGCTTATTGATAATAAAAGAGATGAAAGTGCTTACCTTACTGTAAAGGAAGAATTTATAAAAGAAGTTGAGAATCTTCTTTCTCAGAAAGGTATAAAGATTGATGCAGATATACCTAGAACTATTCCATCTTTACCTCTATTGACTATAGAATATGAAATACAAGACCCACAAAAATTAGCACAAAAATTACTAGGTGATTATAATAAAGAAGTTGTTGATGGAGAAATATTATATAAAAATGGAAGTGAAACGTTAAAAATAATAGATAATAAAAAAATAGTATATAAAAATGATTCTTCTATTAAAATTTATAATCAACTTAACAAAAATATAGCAATTTCGATTGCAGAGAATTTCATTAAGAGCAAAGGTTTTGATCAAAATGATTATAAATTAACAGATTATAGTTTTAATGGGAATAGACATATTTTAAGATATACTAAAACAAATAAAGATATGTTATTAGAGAAAAGTTATATGATATTTGAAATAGATAATACAGGGATTAAAAGATTTGAGAGGCTTTGGTTTAATTTTGTAAAGACGAGTGAACGTAAGATAACAATAAGTTCTGCACCTGAGTCTCTTCTAAGGCTGCTTACGATGGAAGATGTTTATGGGAAAACTATAGTAGATATAAGATTGTGTTATTATTTTGATCCGATAAAACATGGTGCAAGAGATTGGAAGAAGACATTAAAAGGAGAAGCAGGACCAGCTTGGAGAATAAAGCTTAGTGATGGAACTTTGATATTTGTAGATTGAATAATTTGTATTTAAGGATAGAAGAATATTATTTTTTCTTCTATTTTTTTTTGGACTAGCATATAGATAATAGTAGACAAGGCAATAAAGATTTCATTATTTTTCATAGTATTAAAGATTAGTATTTAAAAAAACTAAATACTTGTATATAATATTATTATGGACTTAATATACCAAAGTGGAAAGTGGGGTGACTATACTGACTTTTGTCAGTTAGATACATGGAAAAGCTTATAGTTGAAGGTGGAATAAAACTTGAAGGTCAAGTTAATATAAGTGGATTTAAGAATGCTGCAGTTGCTATTATACCTGCTTCTATATTATCAGGAGATAAGTGTTATATAGAAAATATTCCTCATATTAGAGATGTATATCTATTTAAAGATATAATGCAGGAGTTAGGTGTAGATGTAGAGCTAGATGAAAATGGGACTATGACAATAGATTCAAGCAAACTTGATAAATGCTGTGCTACATATGATTTGGCAAATAAGATGAGAGCTTCTTACTATTTAATAGGGGCAGGTTTAGGAAGATTTAAGGAAGTTGAAGTAGCTTATCCCGGAGGATGTAATATAGGTACTAGACCAATAGATCAGCATATAAAGGGATTTGAAGCATTAGGAGCAGAAGTAGAGATAGAGCATGGTGTTATTAGATGTAAAGCAGATAAATTAGTAGGCGCAAAGATATATCTTGATGTAGTTAGTGTTGGTGCTACAATTAATATTATGCTTGCAGCTGTATTAGCTGAAGGTACTACAATAATTGAAAATGCTGCTAAAGAACCACATGTTGTTGATGTAGCTAACTTCTTGAACATGATGGGTGCTGATGTAAGAGGAGCAGGAACAGATGTTATAAAAATAAAAGGCGTTGATAAGTTACACGGATGTACTTATAGCGTTATCCCTGACCAGATTGAAGCAGGTACATATATGATAGCTGCTGCTGCTACAGGAGGAGATGTGTTAATTAATAATGTTATTCCTAAGCATTTGGAGTCTATAACAGCTAAATTAAAGGAGATGGGTGTTGAAGTAATAGAGTATGGTGATTCTATAAGAGTTAAAGGGTCTGATAATCTTAAAAGTGTAAATATTAAGACTTTACCATACCCAGGTTTTCCGACAGATTTACAACAACCAATGACGGTATTATTGTCAACAGTAAATGGTACAAGTGTAGTTACTGAAAGTATTTTTGAAGGAAGATTTAAATATGTTGATGAATTAAAGCGTATGGGTGCAAATATAAAAGTGGAAGGTAGAGTTGCGGTAGTAGAAGGAGTAAAGCGTTTAAGTGGAGCTAGGATATCAGTAACAGACTTAAGAGCTGGAGCAGCATTTATAATAGCAGGTCTTATTGCAGAAGGGATAACAGAAATAAACAATATTTATCATATAGATAGAGGTTATGAAAAGATTGAAGAGAAGTTTAGGAACTTAGGAGCAAAAATTAAGAGAGTTGAAATTTAGCCGGGAAATCACTCGGCTTTTTTCATTATTTTTTTTGTGTTATAATATAACTGCGAAAAAATTGTTTGGAGGACAAGGATGACTATTAGATTTTGTTCATTAGCTAGTGGAAGTAGTGGTAACTGCCAGTACATTGAAACAGATAGAATTAAGCTACTGATAGATGCAGGATTAAGTGGAAGAAAAATTGAAAATTCATTAAAATCAATAGGTATTTCACCTGAAGATATAAATGGTATATTAGTTACTCATGAACATAAAGATCATATAAAAGGTGTAGGGATTCTTTCTAGACGATATAATTTACCTATATATGCTAATGAGAGTACTTGGAAGGTAATGGAGAATGAGATAGGAGAAATAAGCATAAATAATATTAGGATATTTAATACAGAAAAAGAATTTGAATTAAAAGATTTAGGAATATTGCCGTTTAGAACTTCACATGACTCAATTGAATCTGTTGGTTTTTGCTTTTATCATAAAAATGTAAAATTAAGTTTAGTAACAGATACAGGATATGTTAGTGAAGATATTAAAAAGAAAATATATAATTCAGATTTATTGCTAATAGAGTCCAATCACGATATAGAGATGTTAAAGATGGGTAGATATCCATGGTTTTTAAAAAAGAGAATATTAGGAGATACAGGGCACTTATCTAATGAATTAGCTGGAGAAATAATATCAGAAGTATTTTCTGGGAAAAGACAAAAGGTACTTCTAGCACATTTGAGTAAAGAAAATAATTTTCCAGAATTAGCTTATCAAACAGTTGTTAATATTTTAAGAGAAAAGGGTATAAAAATAGGAGATGATGTTATTCTTGAGCTTACCCAAAGAGATAGGCCAACAAAAATATATGATTTGTAGCAGGAGGTGTTTTTAAAATGGATTGGGAAGAAAAAAGAGAAAGTGAAAATGAAAACAATAATGTTGGGGAAGTTTATGAAAAGGAAATTGCTAATACCAGCGACTATTACGTTAAAGGCCCTATAACTCCTAATAAATCTTATAGGAAAAGAAGGGGAGTATTTTCATATTTTATAGTGGCTTTGATAGCAGCATTAATTGGTGGAATAATTTCTTCATATGTTGCACCAGCCTATTTATACGGAAAGTATTTACCAATTCCAGAGCTATATAAGAAGAATATAGCTGAAAATGCAGAAATAAAAATAATACCAAAGGATGATATTACAACTGTAACTGCTGTGGCCAAGAAGGCTATGAAGTCAGTTGTTGGTATAACTACGATACAGACTGTAGATTACTTTTTCTGGGGGCCTCGTCAACAGCAAGGGGTTGGCTCTGGTGTAATTGTTGACAGCAATGGATATATATTAACAAACTCTCATGTAATTGCAGATGGAAAAGCAGATAAGATAACTGTATTATTTAAGAATGGAGATAAAAAGGAAGGAAAAGTTTTATGGTATGAAAAAGCTTTAGATTTAGCTATTGTTAAGGTTGATGCAACAAATTTACCAGCAGCTGATTTGGGAGATTCTGACAAACTACAAGTTGGAGAATTGGCTGTTGCAATAGGTAATCCTTTGGGCTTGGAATTCCAAAGAACTGTAACTTCTGGAATTATAAGTGGTTTAAATAGATCTATTAGAGTTGATGAAAGTAATGTTATTGAAAATTTAATACAGACAGATGCATCAATAAATCCTGGTAATAGTGGAGGTCCATTACTAAACTCAAAAGGCGAAGTAATAGGTATAAACACTGCTAAAATACAATCAGCAGAGGGATTAGGTTTTGCAATTCCGATTAATACTGCTAAACCTATTATAGAGCAGGTTATTAAACAAGGAACGTTTAAAACTGTATTTATGGGTATATCAGGAGTTGAAGTAGAAAAATATGAAAAAGCTTTAGGTATTGATTTAAAGGCTGACAGTGGTGTGATTGTAATAGAGGTTGCGTCTCAATCACCAGCATTTAAAGCAGGAATAAGAGCAGGAGATGTTATATTGAAAATAGATGGTGAAAATGTAATGTCTATGAATCATTTAAGAAGAATACTTTATAGATATAAGCCTGGAGATAAAGCTAATATTCAAATTATGAGAAATGGAGAAACTATTAATCTAGAATTAACATTTGCAACTAGACCAGACAATTACTAGAAGATTACAAGGCTTGGCTTTAAATATAGTCAAGCCTTTTGTATATAATTTGATATTTAAATGAGAATACTATAATTGGGTACTTGGTACTAGGTACTGGTTTATAGGAAAGGATTACTATATTAAAAATAAATGGAGTGATTTGTATGTATGTTGTTTGCAACGAACATTTAGACATTGCAATTGAGGAGTTTATTGATGTGTATGAGCAACCACCTGACATCTATGAATTAGATAAAATATCTTTTACTGATTGGACAAGTCCGCATACTTGTGATTTTTGTGATAAAACGCCTAAATATTTAATAGTATAGGCTGATTACGTATGCAATTAGAATGTAAAATTGAGAATTTAAAATGAAAGTTTAGAGTAAAAAATACGGAAAGGTATAAAGCAAGGTGTGATTTTGTGAAGCCTGGTAATAAGGACAAGCTGTATATTTATCAAAGAGATTTAAAAAGATGTTTTTACTGTGGGAAAAAACTTAAATTCCATCAGATTACATTAGATCATTATTTTCCTGTGAGTAAAGGTGGAACTAATGATATTTTTAATTTAGTAACTTGCTGTAAAAGGTGTAATAAACTAAAAGGAGACTTTTTGCCAGATAATTATGAAAGAGTAATTTTACAACTTTTTTTAGTAGCTGTAGAGGATGATAAGATTATAGGAAGTGGTTTGAATATAGATAATAAAAAGCTGAAAGAGGAATTATTAAAAGTTGATAGGATAGAAAGTATTACAGATAAATTTATATTCCAGAGTGATAGTATGCGATTTTATATAAAGAATAATTACGTAATTAAAGTAGTTTATATAGGAGGATTTAAATGAATATAACGATAATTTCAGTAGGGAAAATCAAAGAAAAATATTTAAATGATGGTATAAAAGAGTTTTCAAAAAGGTTATCTAAGTACTGCAAACTAAAATTAATTGAAGTTAGTGATGAGAAAGCACCAGAAAATTTAAGTGAAGCTGAAATGGAAATTGTGAAGAAAAAAGAAGGTGAAAGAATATTAAGCAAATTGAATGAAAGCTCTTATATTATAACCTTATGTATTGATGGTAAAAGTTTATCTTCAGAGGAATTTTCAAAGAAACTTGATAGTTTGGCCTTATCAGGAAACAGTAATATAACTTTTATAATAGGTGGTTCTTTAGGATTATCACAGGAAGTTATAAATAAAAGTCACTTCAAATTATCTTTTTCAAAAATGACATTCCCTCATCAACTGATGAAATTAATTTTATTAGAGCAAGTTTATAGAGCTTTTAGAATAAGTAGGGGCCAGCCGTATCATAAATAAGACAAGGAGACAGGCACTTTGCCTGGCTCTATCTAATTCCAGAAATAATTGATAATATTCCCATTAAAATTATTAAAATCGTAGTTAATTTTTTAAACATCTTTTCTTTAACTTTATTTCCTAACTTAATACCTATCGTGACACCAATAATTAGTGTAGGCAATAGATAACCTGTAAGTTTTAAAACCTCATATGTAATAAGTTTTTTATATAAAAAGGTTATTATAGTCATTATATTAAGTATCCAGAAATATGCTGTTAAGGTAGCTCTAAAATTTTGCTTGGAAACGCCTTGGTTAGTTAAAAAGAGTATTACTGGAGGACCACTTAAGCTGACACTGCCATTTAATAATCCACTCAAGATACCTACTAGTATATATGCAAGCTTTTCGTTATTAATATTAATTTTATATCCAAAGTGAAAAGAAACGGCAGATATAGAAACAATTATACCTACTATTAGCTTTAATATGTTTTCATTTAAGTTTATTAATAAGTTAGCTCCTATTGGAGTAGCTATGACTGCAGATATAATTAATAAATATATTTTCTTTATATTTACATGCTTTCTTATTTTATAAAGAATCATAGAATTCATTATTAGGCTATATATTACCATCATCGGAACAATTGTTTTAAGAGGTATAAATGTACCTAGAATAGGTAAAGTGAGTAGAGAAAATCCAAAACTAGTTATTCCCTGTATAAACCCTGCTGAAAATATTACTATAAGTCCAATAATAATATAAAATCCATTTATCATGATATATAGCCTCCTATTTTTCTATATTAAATATAATAATACCAAATTGAAAAATTAACATATCTATTGAAAGATTTTTTTACATATTATTATGATATATTCAAAATCTATATATTTCTATATATTATTTTTAAAAATATAGAACTTAGTTAAAAAATATCAAATAATCAAGAACAAAATCTCCGATTTAAATAAGTTAAGGAAGATTTTGATGAAGTCCATTATGGGAGTTATAAAAATATACTAGGATAGAATTCATTCTATCCTAGTATTCCTACAGTTTGGAAGAATGGAACAAAATCATTGCCATTCCATTCTAATGAAGTTTGTACATATCCTAGTGCATCAGCATTATACCTACCTGCTATTCGTTGGGTCGCATATAATTCATAAGTCCCATCTCTTTGAAAATCTATAGGATATAATCCTCCAAGAGGATTTACCCATCCTTCAATAGGCTTTTTAAGTTTACCATTAGCATCATATATCTCAGATAGATATTCTTTACCTTTATATTTAATGTCTATAATATATTTTTTTGCATTGTTACCTTTAACTTCAACTTGATAATAATCTTTATATATTACTTTATAGGTATATTTCTGGTTGAATTTTTCATGGTCAAAGATCTTTATTGGAGTATTATTCATAAAGGAATAGATATAATAAAAAGCATATCCACCGCTTCCTCCTGAATCGATACTAATTAGAATTTCGCTTACTTTATTTCCAGTGAAATCTCCTAAAAAGATTGTTGGATTATATCCAGCATTTTCTTTTGGTACAATCTTGTAAAAAATATTTGTCCTTCCGTCTTGAATTAATAGAGTTATATTATCAACAAAGGGACTTGTTATTCCGTATGGTTTTTTTCCTACTAAATAGACATTATCTATTATTAAATCACCATTAACATCTCCTTGCTTAAAATCCAGTATAAATATTTTACTCACATTCATTTGATTTAAAGGATAAAATGGACATAAATACATATAATCATCTCCTTGGAGATACTTACTAACATAATATGACTATTGTTAGATATAGTTACGAAATAGAATATAATATATATGAAAATTGATTTTACTAAAAAGCAATTTAAATTAAGCAGCTTTTATAATGGTTCATTTTTATTTAGTGTAATAGTTCTTGATATTAATACTATATGGTTGAGTAATGCATGAGTTTTAGCTTTCTTAATATTTTTAGATTTAATATTGATTAAGTTAAGATGAATATTCAAAAAATAATATGGACACTTTTATATTTTCATGCGTTATATATGTAGAAGCACCAATCGAGGAAGTGATAAAGTGAATATTTATTTAGTTTATCAAAAATATAACAAGGAGTTTATTGCATATGCAAAATCTATAACAAGAAATAGCGATATAGCTTTTGATTTTGTACAAGAAGCATATGTAAGTGCACTAGAAAGAGAAGAAATGTTTAATGATATGAATGAATATCAAATAAAGGGATGGTTTTTTACTACAATAAAAAACAAAAACATTGATTTTATACGGAAACAAAACAAGATACTACTGTATGAAAATTGTATATTAAACAATGTATTATCTAAGGAGAGTCAAGATCTTGAGTCTCAAATTGTTTTTGATAATTTAATTCAAAAATTACCTCAAAAGAATAAAGAAGTTTTAGTGCTTAAGTACAAGATGTTATTAAATAGTAGTGAAATAGGAGAGATACTCGGAATATCGTCTTCTACTGTGAGATCTCGATTAAGTGCTTCGTTAAAAATGCTAAAAAGCAAAATTTAAAATAAAAGATTATAGAGGGAGGTTATAAAATGTCTATAATTGAGAATATAGGCTTACTAGACACTAGAAATATTAAAGAAGATTTAGCAAAGAATATTACTAAAATATGTAATATAGGGATACTCATTGAAAGTGATGAGTCACAATTACTGCTTAAAAATTGTGAAAAAGTAAATATAGGATGTATTGTAAAAATCCCAAAGAATATACAACTGGTTACTTGTTCAGGGAACTTGAAAATAGACAGAAGTTATTTAGAAGGACTTTTAAATCCAGTAGCTATTTTAGTAAATGGGATAACTATTTTCAAAGAAGATGTTGACATTAATCTTATAAATGAAAAAATATACTGTATGATAGTAAATGGACGAATAGTATGTCCAGAAAAATTAAGTGGGGTTATACAATCAAAATCTACAATAAATGGGCGAATTTCTAGTTATAAGGATGGTTATATACTATTTAAGGATGCTGTTGTATTAAACAACCAATTTTTATATGGGCTGAAGCCACATTCAAAATTAGCTATTGATAAAGTTATCATTATTGAAGATGTTGATATGAATTTATTTGAAGAAAAAGTATCTAATATTCAAATATTGAACAAATTAGTAATAGCAGATGAGCTTGAAAAAGAATTTGTTCAATATATTGATGAGTATTATTCATTAGATAAAACTGTAGTGCCAAAGGGTTCAAAATATATAGAGCAAGATATAAACTTGGATGATAATACAATAAAAAGATATAATGATAGTATTTTATTTGTAGATGGGGAAGTAGAAATATGTCTTGAGGATGATAGTAAACTCAAAGAACATATTAAATCTTTAATATGCGATAGTGTAGTTTGTAGTGCAAAAAACTATGATGCTGTTAAAAGTATTTTAGGGAATGAAGATATAGAAATAGAAACAATTAAAGGAAAATTGCTTAAGAATACAGGGAAAATGGTCTTATCAGGAATTGTACAAAATGTTGATGAAGGAGTAACGGTAAAAAATCTGGGGAAATTAGTCATTGATGAAAATATTGATCTTGATATGTTTAATAAAAAAGTAAAATCAATTTTAAATTTTGGCCTTATTGTTGCGCCAGAAAAAGCAATTAATATTGTAAGAAGTAAGATAAAAGAAAATTATGGCAATATAAAAATGTCTAGCAGCCAAAAAGATGAAATAGTGGAAAAAGAAAATATTTTATATTCTAATACAGGAGAGTTGAGATTATAAATCAATAGATAAATCTCTAATAAGTAAAAAGGCAAATGATTTGTTATTTACAATCATTTTGCCTTTTTCACATTTTCCTCTAACATCCTTTATAATTGGGCTATTACTTTGAATTTCTCTTAACTGGTTCATAAAAATTCTCCAATATCTCTACCGAAATTTTTCATTTCAACTAGATTAGCTATTTCTTTACTTATAACTACAGCACTGATTGGATAGCCATTGCCGAGAGATTTGCCTAATGTGATGATATCTGGCTTAATATCATAATGATTATTCCTCCATGTTTTTTTATGAGCTTTAGTTTGTATATATTATTTTTATTATTTCCTCTATGCTAGGTTCTTCGACTTTAAAATCTTTAATATCAAAGTTGTTGAAAAGTACCTTTGCTATTTCAGAAACTTCTTTTTTACTCTTTAAGTTAAATATAAGTTGTTTTTTTACAGTATCATAATCGCCATGATATTGAGATAATAACTGATTTAGTAGTGTACTTCTATCGTTGAGTTCAAGTTCTGTTATAACTCTTATAGGCAAATCTGTTATTGTCTTCAATTCTTCTACTTTACCTTTATATACAATTTTTCCATGATTAAGAACTAACATTTCATTGCATAATTTTTCTATATCTTTCATATCATGTGTTGTTAAAAATATGGTTTTTCCTCGCCCATTAATTTCTTTAAGAAAATTTACTACTTTATGTTTAGATACCACATCTAAGCCTATAGTCGGTTCATCAAGAAAAAGTATGTCAGGATCATGAATCATACAGGCACCCAATTCAGCTCTCATTCTTTGACCGAGACTAAGCTGTCTTACAGGGTGTTTTAGAATGTCTTTGAGAAATAATTTTTCTACAAGATACTCTAATTGTTTTTTATATTTTTTTTCATCAATTTTGTAAATACCTTTTAGAAGTTCATAAGTATCTATTACAGGCAGATCCCACCACATCTGAGTTTTTTGACCAAATACTACACCAATGTTTTTTACATATTTTTTTCTATCTTTATAGGGTATATATTTTCCTACATTTACTGTTCCTTCACTTGGAGTCATGATTCCTGTAAGTATTTTTATGGTTGTAGATTTACCAGCTCCATTGGGACCGATATAACCTAGAAATTCACCTTTTTTAACAGTGAAGTCAATTCCTTTAAGAGCTTCAATTTTTCTTTTATTTCTTCTAAAAAGGCTTTTCTTTTCATACACGATGTATTCTTTTTTCAAGCCCTTTACTGTAATAAATTCCATAGTTTACCTCCCCAGAAACAGTTGTAACTTGATAATTATTTATATAAAATTTTTCTAAGTTCCTGTACTCGAATATCTTTTAATACCTAAATTCCAGATAAAATATGATATTGGAGTCATTGCTGCTACTCCCAAAAAAGGAGCCAATAAATAAAAGATGTTATTTGACTTTCCTGTGTAATATAAAAGGGGATAATAACTTACTGAAAAGAATGGAATGATAAAGGTTAAAATATAGCTGAATATATTATGGTAAATTGTTGCAGGATACCTAGCTGCTGATCGTGTAGAGTAATGCCCTAGTATTATGATATCTTCATTTTTTCCTGTCCAAAAGGCTGCTGCAGCAAGGACAATGCTTACTTGCATATTAATTAAAACAGAAGCTAGTAACAGCAAAGGTAAATATAAATAAAAGCTGTTGTTTACAAAGGTGCATTTTTGAATACCCCAAATTCCTACCACTGCAGCCTGCATTACCATACCAAGCCTCTTAAAATCGATTTTCTGAAGCATTACTTGTAGGAGTGCAGAAGCAGGTCTGATTAGCAATGTATCAAACTTGCCTGTAAGAATTAATAGTTCAAAATTGTTGAATCCATCGCCGATAAATCTATATATCCCAAAACCAAATTCAATAATCGAATATATTAAAGCAACCTCATGAAGCTGCCAGCCATCAATATTTTTAAAACGCATCAATATAAATGCAACTATAATGAAATCTGCAAGAAGTCCCAAGATATTTCCTATAATACTAACAAAAAAATCAAACTTATATTGTGCTTGACTCTTAAAAGAAGCCTTAAAGAGTGTTAAAAAAAGTCTCATATTAACCTCCTTGAATAGCTATCTTTTTTGATAGTCGATTAGTAAGTGCGTAGGCAAAAATAGATAATGCGATTATCCATGTCCATTGATTCACAAAAGCTTTTAGCAGACTAAATTGTCCTTGGTAAACAGCTGTAGGTACATAGGAAGTGTATGCAAAAGGTAAACTCATAACAATTTTTTTAAAAGCTTGAGGATAATATTTTAGATGAATAAATGCACCACTAAATAATGAGCTAGCAAAATAATAGAGCATCTGAACACCGTTAATTGATAAAAATTTAATACTCCAAAGCCCAATGAAATAGTTTATTAAAAATGCAATTATTATCCCATTAATTAATGTAATTAAATATGGTAAAATCTGATGAATATCTGGAAGAGAAACTTTCATAACCAAAACACTGAAAATGAAAATGGGGACTGATCGAAATAAGAAGTTGTAAAGAATATGACCTACGATTTCAAAAAAACTACCATATAGCAAACCGTAGGGTCTTAGCATTTCGTAGGCGATTGATCCATCATAGACTTTTTTTGGTATGTAACA
Source organism: Caloranaerobacter sp. TR13 (assembly GCF_001316435.1). Classification (NCBI taxonomy): domain Bacteria; kingdom Bacillati; phylum Bacillota; class Tissierellia; order Tissierellales; family Thermohalobacteraceae; genus Caloranaerobacter; species Caloranaerobacter sp. TR13. Next base: position 81,071 of record NZ_JXLL01000006.1, on the reverse strand, counting down.
TCCATAGGGAATAAACATTACGAGCCAAAGTCCAGCCTGATTGACCATTAAATAGGTTACTGCCTCCATGCCTTCTTTAGAATTTCCTAATACAGCTAGCCAAATCCTAACATTGATATAACCGAAAACAAGACTTCCAATATTATTAATAATGTGATTCAGTAAATAGACGCGATCTCTTTTAAAGGATTTTTTTGCAAGTTCCAATCCTCTAAAAATGTCAATCACCTCCGATATTAAGTTTTGAATAGATATTGGTGAAATGCGATTGTCATTAGGGCAGATAAAATTCCAATGGTGAGTGAACAATGGCCAGTATATCATATAGTTTTTTCTTATTCAATATGTTTTTTGGAATTTATGTACTTAGAAACAAAAGGAAACAAAGGGACGGTTCTATTGTATCATGAAAAGCTTAATGATATAATAAAATTGAGGTGATATAATGTCAAGAATAAAGAGGCAAAAAAGTAGCACTGGGATATATCATGTTATTTTAAGAGGAATAAACAAGGAAATGATTTTTCAAGATAATGAAGATAAAGAAAAATTTATTGAGTTGCTTAAAAAATATAAAGAAGTGTCTAAATATGAATTATATGCATTTTGTATTATGGACAATCATGTACATATTCTCATAAAAGAAGGGAAAGAACCATTATCTAAAGTAATGAAACGAATAGGAGTAAGTTATGTTTATTGGTATAACTCAAAGTATGAAAGAAAAGGGCATTTATTTCAGGACAGATACAAAAGTGAGCCAGTAGAAGATGATAAATACTTATTAACAGTAATAAGATATATTCATCAAAATCCATTAAAAGCAGGAATAGTAGATAAAATAGACCAATATCAATGGAGCAGTTATCATGAATATATAAAAAATACAAGTAAAGTAGTAGATACGCAGTTAATACTTGGGATGTTTGCAAATAAAAAGGAACAAGCTATACAGAGATACAAAGAATTAATGAATGAGAGAAGCAATGAAGAATGCTTAGAAATAAAACAGATAAAAAAATTAAATGATAAAGAGGGACTAAAGGTCATAAAACAATATTTATATATTCAATCGATAGAGGAATTAAAAAAGTTGAATAAGGAAGAAAGAGACGCTTGTTTAAGAAAAATAAAAGCGATTGAGGGATTATCAATAAGACAAATAGCAAGAATAACAGGATTTACAGTAAATATTGTTGCAAAAGCATGAGGAAACAAAAGAACCGTCCCTTTGTATTATTAAAAAGCTTGCAAAATAAGCCATTAATTTATTTAGCTTATTTTGCAAGCTACACTAACAATTGTCTACCTATTAGTATTTTTTAGGTTTAAAAGTACTGCAGCAAGTTCCTGCCGATGAAGTTACACGATTATCACCATTAGACTTAATCTGAACGCCATCTGCATGGCACTCATGATTTTTATTGTAATGACATTCTTCACACATACATTGCATAATTTTAGACATAATAATTTTCCTCCTTTCTATCGATTATTATATCCTGTCAGCGATGATTGTATTCAATTAAATAAAAGATATGTAATTTTTCATGAGAAATATAAAGAGAAAGATTAAAAAAATATATGCTTATTTAAAGTGATACAGAACTTTATTATGAAGTTATAGAATTTTAAGTTGATTATTTTAGTGAAAATATATTAAAGTCGAAATTTACTGATAGTATGTTATACTTAATTTATAGATGTTATGTTTCGATTTGTAACGTGTAATAATAATCGTGTAATAATAATTAAGAGAAAGGAGTTTGATTATGGATAATATTTTACTTGAAAAATATGCTCGTCTTGTAGTTAAAACTGGAATTAACATTCAAAAAGGTCAGATTCTTGTTATAACGTCTCCTATAGAATGTGATTCTTTTACAAGAATGGTAGCAAAGGTTGCTTACCAAGAGGGAGCGAAGGATGTTGTTATAAATTGGATAGATGAGTTGTTTTCAAAAATTAGGTATATGCATGCTCCTGAAGAGGTTTTTGAAGAGTTTCCTCAATGGAAGAAAGAATTTTATATGTATTATATAAAGCAAGGAGCAGCTTTTTTAAGAATATCTGCATCAGATCCAGAGCTTATGAAGGATGTAAATCCTGAAAGAATAGCAAAAGAACGTAAGGTTAGTAATGCCTCATTAAAAGAATATAGAGAAAGTTTGATGAGTAATAAAAATGTATGGTGTATTGTATCAGTTCCTACAAAGGCTTGGGCAAAGAAAGTTTTCCCTAAACTTTCAGATGATGATGCAGTTGAAAAACTATGGGAGGCTATTTTAAAAGCTGTAAGAGTAGACACACAAGATCCTGTAGCTTCTTGGGAAAAACATAAAGCTAATCTTACAAAAAGTTTGGAATTTTTAAATAGTAATAAATTTAAATTACTTCACTTTAAAAATTCTTTAGGAACTGATTTGAAAATTGAACTTCCTGAAAAACATATATGGCTTGGAGGTTCCGATTATACTCCTGAAGGAGTAGAATTTGTTGCGAATATGCCTACAGAAGAAGTATTTACTTTACCAAAAAAGACAGGAGTAAATGGTATTGTAGTAAGTTCAAAGCCTTTAAATTATAACGGGAATTTAATTGAAGATTTTTCTTTAACATTTAAAGAGGGAAAGATTATTGATTTTAAAGCAGAAAAAGGTTATGAGACTTTAAAACAGCTTATTGAAACAGATAAAGGTTCTTGCTACCTTGGCGAAGTAGCTTTAGTTCCTTATGATTCTCCTATTTCAAAATCAAATATATTGTTTTATAATACTCTTTTTGATGAAAATGCATCGTGCCATTTAGCAATAGGAAAAGCATACCCAGTATGCATAAAAAATAGTGAAAATATGAGTAAAGAAGAATTGGAAAAACTAGGAGTAAATGACTCGCTCGTACATGAAGATTTTATGATAGGTACAGAGGATCTTGAAATAATAGGAATTACACAAGAAGGAAAAGAGATACCTGTATTCAAAAATGGCAACTTTACATATTAAGTTAATAAGTGTTAAAGGGGGGACCCCTTTATGAATGAAAAATTGATACAAATAATTCAATCAATTCAAAATCTAAAAAAATATGTATCTGAAAATGAACCAATCATTTATTCAGGTAAAAATGCAAAGGAAGGATTAAGTGTACCAGAAATAATTATGAAATACGGTGGTAACTCTAAAAAATCCTTTAAAGAAATTAAGGCAATTATGCCAACAATGATTAGAACATTATTTAATGTTAAAAAGAGTTACTCTTCAGTAAAAAGAAATCCTAAAGAAAATAATAAAATCGCTTCAGAAAAATTTATTTCTGAACTAATTGAATATGCAAAACGTTTAGGTGTATCTGATATTGGATTTACAAAAGTTGATAGCGATTTAATTTTTAAAAACCGTGCAATCTTATATGATAATGCAATTGTGATAACTATGGAAATGGAAAAAGAACCCATAGATAAAGCACCTGGAATAGAAACAGGTAAAGAAGTATTCAGAACTTATTTAGAATTAGGAATAATAGTAAACAAAATAGCTAATTATTTAAGAGAAAATGGATTTAAGGCTCAAGCAGGACCAGCTTTAGGGGGAGATGTTATATACCCATTATTGGCACAAAAAGCAGGTTTAGGCGCTATAGGAAGACACGGGCTTTTAATTTCACCAAATTATGGACCAAGGCAAAGAATAGCAGCTATATATACTAACATTGAGAATTTACCATTTTCAACAGAAAATAAGCATATGTGGATTAAAGAATTTTGTGCTAAGTGTGGAAAGTGCATAAGAAAATGTCCTGGAGATGCAATATATGAAAATCCAATAGTTCATGAGGATGGCTCATTAACATTCATTGATTATAGAAAATGTGCAATTCCTTTTGCAAATACTTCAGGATGTACAGTTTGTATTAAGGAGTGTGTATTTAATCAGCTTGATTATTATGAGATAATGCAAAATAAATTTTAACTTATACGAGTAGCAGAGAATTCATTCTCTGCTACTCCATTTTATATCAAATTTCAATCATTATAGTTTTATTTTATCTACAGTCTGAAAGTAGATGAATTAAGTTTACTTTGAACTCAATTTTTAGCTTATTTTTAGTAATTTTTTTATTAATTCTTTATTATCTTCAAATCCGATTATTGTTTTACCATTTATTAAAATAGTAGGAGTCATAATTCGGTTAAATTTTTTCTTCATCTCTTTTTGAACTTGTGGATCTTCGATATTTTTAATTTTTACTTCAATATTATGAGAGGCAAAGAAACTCTTTGCTTTTTGACAATCAATTCATAATGAATCTGAATACATGACAATATTGTTGCCAAACAACCTTTTAAATAATCCCATATTTTCACCCCATTTAATCATTTATAGGCAAGTTACTCTAAAATTTACTTTCAATATATTATAAAATACCCAGCTTTAAATAAAAAAATCAGAAATTCTTAACCTATCTGAAGCGTTTTAACTATTATCAATTGGGTATCTAATCTATACAAGGTTAAATTAAATAAGCAAAAAGTTTATTTAAACATATTGATACCAATAGGGGGTGAGATATCTTAAATATAAAGTGCTGAGATAAGTAATTACTGTAAATGTTTATAACATTATAAATACAATGTTGATTAAATAAAAAAGTATTAGGGGGAAAAAGAATGGATTTGAAATATGAAGTAAAGACTAATAAAACTTTTGATCAAGCAATTAATAGCTTAAAAAATAGCTTGAGTAGAGTTGGGTTTGGTGTTTTATGGGAGTTAAATTTTAAGGATAAGTTAAAAGAAAAAGGTCTTGATTTAGCACATAATTTTAAAATTTTTGAAGTATGTAATCCCAAAAAAGCAAAAGAAGTACTCGAAACATATTTAGAAGTTGGCTATTTTTTACCATGTAAAGTAGTTGTATACGAAAAAGAAGATTCAATATTTATTGGAATGCTAAAACCTACAATGTTAATGGATATGATAGGTAAAGCAGATTTAACAAATATAGCTAAGGAAGTTGAAGAAGAACTTAAAAAAGCTATTGATATGGCTGCTAATTAAAAAAATTTTCAACTTAAATTTTAAAATTCCCTAGGTACATCTAGGGAATTTTTTTAATGATTTTTACATAAATCAAGCGATAAAGAGAGATTTTAGTAATAAATAGTTTAAAGCACTAAATTTTGATGTTTAGATTAATTTTTCAAAGACAAAATGGTTAAAATGGTGATATAATATTTTCGGAAAAAAGAGAGGTGGTATAATGAGTAATAATGAAATTAATAATCGAGAAAATAGTATAGCAGGAAGTGGTTGTGAAATATTAATTCCTTTCAATGAAAGGAAACCTCTTAGAGAGATAGAACGTAGTATTATTAAGAAATATAGAAAACATTTATGGTCAAAGTTTATTAAAGCCATAAGAGAGTTTAATTTAGTAGAAGATGGAGACAAGGTTGCTGTAGCAATTTCTGGTGGCAAAGATAGCATGCTTATGGCAAAGTTGTTTCAAGAGCTAAAACGTCAAGGACAAGTTAAAATTGAACTTGAGTTTATTGCGATGGACCCAGGGTATCATGAAAGCATAAAAGAGCTATTGATTGACAACTGCCAATATCTGAACATACCAATTCATATTTTTGAATCAAGAATTTTTGAAATAGTTGATAATATTGCACAGGATTATCCTTGTTATATGTGTGCTAGAATGCGACGTGGAGCATTATATAATAAAGCTCAAGAACTTGGGTGCAATAAGCTAGCTCTTGGGCATCATTTCAATGATGTTATTGAAACTACTTTATTAAATATTTTATATGCTGGGTGTTTCAAAACAATGCTTCCTAAATTAAAATCAACAAATTTTAGAGGTGTAGAATTAATCAGACCAATGTATTATATACGTGAAAAACATATTGAGAATTTTACTCAAAATAGTGGGATTTGGCCATTAAATTGTGCATGCATGGTTGCTGCAAAGAAAACATCAAGTAAAAGAAGTGAAATTAAAGAACTTATAAAAGATTTAAAGCAAAACTTTGAGAATATAGATAAATCGATTTTCAAAGCAGCTCAGAATGTAAATATGGATGCAATATTAGGGTGGCAAAAAGATGGAAAGAAGTATTCATATTTGGATTTTTATGATGAAGAATAGTAGGAAAGGAGGGGTGAAGTTTGGACTACAGAGTAGAAAAGGATTTTTTAGGAGAGTGTACGATTGAAAATATTAGATATTATGGAATTAATACAAAAAGAGCATTAGAAAATTTTAAATTAGAATCGAAAACAGTAAATTTAAAACTAATAAGAGAAATTGCTCTTATTAAAAAAGCTGCAGCTATAGTAAATAAAAGATTAAACAAATTACCAGAAGATAAGGCTAATGCTATAATTCAAGCAAGTGAAGAGGTTATTGAAGGTAAATTTGATGAAGAGTTTAAATTGAGTGCATTTCAAGGTGGAGCCGGCACTTCTACTAATATGAATGTTAATGAAGTTATTGCAAATAGAGCAATAGAGATTTTAGGAGGGAAAAAGGGAGACTATAGCATTATCCATCCACTTAATCATGTGAATATGTCTCAGTCTACTAATGATGTATATCCTACTGCTCTTAGAATCGCTGCTATTCATATGCTTAGAAAATTGAGCGATTCTCTTGCAGATTTGCAAGAAGCACTTCAGATAAAAGAAAATGAATTTAGTGAAATGATCAAATTAGGTAGAACTCAGCTTATGGATGCTCTTCCTATGATGGTAGGTCAAGGTTTTGGAGCTTATGCAAAAGCAATTGCTAGAGATAGATGGAGAGTTTATAAAGTTGAGGAAAGACTTAGACAAATAAATCTTGGTGGGACTGCAATTGGAACTGGGATGAATGCTCCATTAAAATTCATTTTTATGATAACAGATGTTATTCAAGATTTAACAAAGCTTGGTCTTGCTAGGTCTGAATTTCCTATGGATATAACACAAAATACAGACGTATTTGTAGAAGTTTCTGGATTGTTAAAGGCTTGTAGCGTGAATTTACTTAAAATTTCAAATGATTTAAGATTGTTAAATTCTGGTCCAAAGGGTGGGTTAGGAGAAATAGAGCTTCCTATGATGCAAGCTGGATCGAGTATTATGCCAGGCAAGGTTAATCCAGTTATACCAGAGATGGTGGCACAGGTAGCAATGAAAGTCATAGCAAACGATTATGCTATTACTATGGCTAGTTCTTCAGGACAGCTTGAACTGAATGCATTTGTCCCACTTATAGCTGAAAGTCTTCTAGAATCTTTAGAACTATTAAATGATGCTGTTATTCTATTTAGAGAAAAATGTATCGAAGGAATAAAAGTTAATGAAAAAAGGTGTATGGAAAACCTTGAAAAGTCTACTGCATTAGTAACAGCTCTTGTTCATCATATAGGTTATGATAAGGCTAGTGAAATAGCAAAGAAGGCACTTAAAAATGATAAAACAATAAGAGAAGTTCTAAGAGAAGAAAATATTTTGACTGAAGAAGAAATAGATAAAATATTAAATCCTTATCAGGTAACGAAACCAGGAATACCGGGTAAATGATTTTGGAGGGATATAAATGAGTTTAAATGATACACCACGCTCTAACAGAGTCCATATAGCTTTGTTTGGTAAGAGAAATTCAGGAAAATCCAGTATTATAAACGCAATTACTAACCAGGAAATAGCTATAGTATCAGACGTTAAAGGAACTACTACAGACCCAGTTTATAAGTCAATAGAGATTTTACCTATTGGACCTTGTGTTATTATTGATACTGCTGGATTAGATGATGTTGGTGATTTGGGAGAACTTAGAATTAAAAAATCTATGGAAGTTTTAAATAAAACAGATGTAGCACTGTTTGTAATTGATACAACTGTTGGGATAACTGATGAAGATAGAATGATAATTAATAGAATTAAGGAAAAGAAGATACCACTAATTATAGTATTAAACAAAGCTGATATTTCTGAGGTATCTAATGAAGAGATTATTAGCTTGAAAAAGGAGTTTAAAGTACCAGTTTTAGCAATTTCAGCATTGAAAAAACAGGGAATAAATGAATTGAAAAAGAAAATTATTAGTGTTTTACCAGAAGATGAGGATAAATTTAAGATAGTTGGCGATTTGATAAATCCAGGGGACTTTGTGATTCTTGTTACTCCAATTGACAAAGCAGCACCAAAAGGAAGGCTGATTCTTCCTCAACAGCAGACTATTAGAGATATTTTAGAAAGTGATGCAATTGCTATTGTTACAAAAGAATATGAATTAAAGGAAACTTTAGAAAATATCTCTAAAAAACCTAAACTTGTAATAACAGATTCACAAGCTTTTTTGAAAGTAGCTGCTGATACTCCAAAGGATATTTTAATGACGTCTTTTTCAATACTATTTGCTAGATTTAAAGGAGATTTAGTCGAGCTAGTAAAAGGAGTTAAAGCAATTGAAAAGCTTAAAGATGGAGATAAAATTTTGGTTTCAGAAGGATGCACTCATCATAGACAAGCTGATGATATTGGTAGAGTAAAAATTCCAAGATGGATAAGACAAATTACAGGTAAAAAATTAGAATTTGAATTCAGTTCTGGAAATTCATTTCCAGATGATATACAAAAATATTCCTTAATAGTACATTGTGGAGGATGTATGCTAAATAGAAGAGGCATGCTTTATAGAATTAATAATGCAAAATCTTTAAATATACCGATTGTTAACTATGGAATGTTGATTGCTTATGTTCAAGGTATTCTTGATCGAGCGTTAGAACCATTTCCTCTTGCAAAAATGGTTTGGGATGAAAAGGTAGAATAAATTGTATAAATGTTGGGCAAGATTATATAAATTGTTTTGACATATTTTATAAAAAATATTATAATAAGTTAAAAATTAATATGGAAAAGACTATGAAGAGAAGAGTAGATATGGAACGTAGTTCAAGCGAGTCGGTGATGGTGGGAGACCGATACGAAGTCCATATTGAAGAACATCTCGGAGTCTCTAACCGAAATCATTTAGAGAGTAGGCTTAGACGGGACCAAACCGTTATTATTTGGACAGTATAGAAATATTTTCTGTACTGGTAAAGTTGGCTGCATGTGCAGCAATTAGGGTGGCACCGCGAAAGTAACCTTTCGTCCCTTGTTTTGGGATGAAAGGTTTTTATATTTTGGTACTAGGTACTGGATACTGGGTGCTGGGTACTAGGATTAGAGAACAGGTAACAGGGGACAGAGAACAGGGCATAGAAATGTAAAATTGAAAATTAAAAATGTAAAATTAGTTAACAGTTAACAGTAGACAGGGATAAGGAGTTTTGCATTTTTATTTCCTCTACTCTGTTAACTGTCAACTGGTAACTAAATAAAAAAAGGGAGGTATAAGGATGAAAAACATACTAGTAAAAGATATTTATAGAAATATGGAAAAGTATATAGATAACAATGTAGCTGTTTCAGGATGGGTAAGAACTATTAGAAGTTCGAAATCTTTTGGTTTTATTGAGTTAAATGATGGTAGCTTTTTCAAAAATATTCAGATTGTATTCGAGGATAATTTAGATAATTTTAAAGAAATTTCTAAATTACCTATTAGTACTGCAATTAAAGTTGAGGGACTGCTTGTAGCAACTCCTAATAATAAACAACCATTTGAAATAAAGGCAACAAGTATAACTATTGAAGCTGAATCAGATAAGAATTATCCACTTCAAAAGAAAAGGCATACTTTCGAATTCTTAAGAACTATTGCTCATTTAAGACCAAGAAGTAATACTTTTTCAGCAGTATTTAGAATTCGTTCATTAGTTGCTTATGCAATACACAAGTTCTTTCAAGAAAGAGATTTTGTCTATGTGCATACGCCAATAATTACAGGTAGTGACTGTGAAGGTGCAGGACAAATGTTTAGAGTTACAACGTTAGACTTTGACAATCTACCATTAGATGAAAATGGTAAAATTGATTTTAAAAAAGATTTCTTTGGTAAAGAAACAAATTTAACAGTAAGTGGACAGTTAAATGTGGAAGCATATGCTTTGGCATTTAGAAATGTTTATACATTTGGACCTACTTTTAGGGCTGAAAATTCTAATACTGCAAGACATGCTGCAGAGTTCTGGATGATAGAGCCTGAAATAGCTTTTGCAGACCTTAAGGATGATATGGATTTAGCTGAAGAAATGTTAAAGTATATAATAAGTTTTGTTTTAGAAAATGCGCCAGAAGAGATTGAGTTCTTTAACAAGTTTATAGATAAAGGGTTGTTAGACAGATTGACTAATATAGTTAAGTCAAATTTTGAAAGAATAACTTATACTGAAGCTATAGATATACTAAAAAAATCAAATAGGGATTTCCAATACCCTGTAGAATGGGGTAATGACTTGCAAACTGAACACGAAAGATATATTACAGAGGAAGTGTTTAATAAACCTGTTTTTGTAACAGATTATCCAAAAGATATAAAAGCTTTCTATATGAGATTGAATGATGATAATAAAACTGTTGCAGCTATGGACTTATTAGTACCTGGAGTTGGAGAAATAATAGGTGGAAGTCAAAGAGAAGAAAGATTCGATGTTTTAGTAAAGAGAATGGAAGAAATGGGACTTAAGAAAGAAGACTATTGGTGGTATCTAGAATTAAGAAAATATGGTGGAGTTAAGCATGCTGGTTATGGATTAGGATTTGAGCGAGCTATAATGTATCTAACAGGTATGACTAACATTAGAGATGTTATTCCATATCCAAGAACTCCAAAATCAGCAGAATTTTAAATGATATAAAATATAGTAAAAACCCCTACTTATGTAAAGTAGGGGTAAATTTTTAAGTTATTATTATTTTAATTTTAATTGACTATTATATTCTATTGGTTTATAATTTATAATTAGCTTAAACTTTGGGAAACTAGATTTAACTATATAAAATAGCTTGTTATATAGAGAAGAATTTAGTAGAAAAGGGGAATTAAGTTGATAGAAACTAATGAAAACAAGTTGAAACTATACGGTTTTAATAACTTAACAAAATCACTAAGCTTTAATATTTATGATATATGTTATACTGAGACTGAAGAAGATAGAAAAAAATACATTGAATACATTGATGAACAGTATAATTCTGAAAGATTAACTAGAATATTAACGACTGTTACAGAAATTATAGGGGCAAATGTACTAAATATAGCTAAACAAGATTATGACCCTCAAGGGGCAAGTGTAACACTATTGATTTCTGAAGAGGAAGTACCGTTATATGTGCTAGATCCATCTTGTAATAGGGGGATATTGACTCCTATACGAGAAAATATAGTAGGACATTTAGACAAGAGTCATATAACAGTTCACACTTACCCTGAAACACATCCGGAAAATAATATAAGTACATTTAGAGTTGATATTGATGTTTCTACTTGTGGTAAGATTTCTCCTTTAAAAGCTTTAAATTATCTAATTGATAGTTTTGATTCTGATATTATAACTATAGATTATAGAGTTAGAGGGTTTACTAGAGATGTAAATGGTAGAAAACATTTTATTGACCATGATATTAATTCAATTCAAAATTTTATAGCGAAGGAAACAATAGCTAGGTATAATCTGATAGATATGAATATTTATCAATCTAATATATTCCATACTAAGATGAAAATAAAGGATCTGAAATTAGAAAATTATTTATTTGAAATAAACGAAGAAGATTTAACACAAAAAGAAAGAGAAAAAATTATTCAAAAATTAAATAAAGAAATGACAGAGATATTTTATGGAATAAATGTTCCCAATGTTTAAAAATAAAACTCAGTCGGTTGACTGGGTTTTTAATTTTATTTAAATATTACTCTTAATATAATATTATTATATTAAGAATAATATTGAAGAATAATATTAAAAGGAGTTGAAAGTATGGATAAAAATGTTTCCTTTGTTATTGAGAGAAAGGTTAAAAGAACTATTGAAAATTTAGAAAAAAACAATATGCATGGTTATTTTGTGCAAAGCGAAAGGGAAGCTATTGAGAAAATTAAAGAGTTAATAAAAGAAGGAGATACAGTAACTGTTGGAGGTTCAATGACTTTATTTGAAGTAGGAGTTATAGATTTTTTAAGGAATGGAAAGTATAATTTTCTTGACAGATATAAGGATGGGTTGACTAGCGAAGATATTAAACAACTATACAGAAATAGTTTTTCAGCAGATGTGTATTTTACTGGGAGTAATGCAATAACAGAAGAAGGAGAACTTTACAATGTGGATGGTAGAGGTAACAGAGTAGCAGCAATGATATATGGACCAGATAAAGTAATAGTAGTTGTTGGTGTAAATAAAATAGTAAAAAATATAGATGAAGCAATAGAAAGAAATAGAGAGTTAGCAGCACCTGCTAATGCTAAGAGATTAAATAGAAAAACTCCTTGTGCTGAAGTTGGGTACTGCATGGATTGCATGAGCCCAGATAGGATTTGTAATGAGTATGTAGTGATAAAAAGGCAAATGCAAAAAGGTAGAATTCACGTTATAATAGTAAACAAAGATTTAGGATATTAGTTGCTAGCTAACATTAATTTAATTGTTTATAATAAAATCAATAGAAAGTTTAAGGAATTTATGGTATATTTATATACATATATTAATTTCTCTTGAAAAATACAATAGGAGAAAGGTTTGATAAAATGGATAAGAAAAACACATCATCAAATTTTATAAAAAATATTGTTATTAAGGATTTAGAATCAGGTAATTACAAAGAAATAGTTACTCGATTCCCGCCAGAGCCTAATGGATATTTACATATCGGTCATGCAAAATCAATTTGCTTAAATTTTGATTTAGCTGATGAATTTAATGGTAAGACTTATCTTCGTTTTGATGATACTAATCCATTGAAAGAAGATGTTGAATATGTTGAATCTATCAAAGAAGATGTTAAATGGTTAGGATATGAATGGGATGGATTATATTTTGCATCAGATTATTTTGAAGAAATGTATAGACGTGCAGTATTATTGATTAAGAAAGGTAAGGCTTATGTTTGTGATTTATCACCAGAAGAAATAAAAGAGTATCGTGGAACATTAACAGAACCAGGAAAAGAAAGCCCTTATAGAAACAGATCTATAGAAGAAAATTTAGATTTGTTTGAACGTATGAGAAAAGGCGAATTTAAAGAAGGAGAAAAAGTTTTAAGAGCAAAAATTGATATGGCTTCACCAAATTTAAATATGAGAGATCCCGTTATATATCGTATAGCACATGCTGAGCATCATAATACAGGTGATAAATGGTGTATATATCCTATGTATGATTTTGCACACCCTATTGAAGATGCAATAGAAGGAGTAACACACTCAATTTGCACCTTAGAATTTGAAGATCATAGACCATTATATGAGTGGGTTATAAGAGAATGTGAAATGGAGAATCAGCCTAAGCAGATTGAATTTGCAAGACTTAATTTAACTAATACAGTTATGAGTAAGAGAAAGTTAAAGCAGTTAGTTGATGAGAAATATGTTGATGGCTGGGATGATCCACGTATGCCAACTATTTCAGGGTTGAGAAGAAGAGGATATACACCAGAAGCAATACGTAATTTTGTAAGAGAAGTTGGTGTGGCTAAAAGTAATAGTGTAGTAGACTATAGAATGTTAGAACATTTTATAAGGGAAGACTTGAAATTAAAGGCACCAAGAACTATGGCAGTAGTAAGACCGTTAAAGGTGGTAATTACAAATTATCCAGAAGGCCAGGTAGAAATGTTAGAGGCAGACAATAATCCTGAAAATCCAGAAATGGGTAAAAGACTTATACCATTTTCTAGAGAAATATATATTGAACAAGAAGATTTTATGGAAAATCCACCTAAGAAATATTTTAGATTATTTCCTGGAAATGAAGTTAGATTAAAACATGCTTATTTTATTAAATGCAATGAAGTTATAAAAGATGAGAATGGTAACATAGTTGAATTACGTTGTACTTATGATCCAGAAACAAAAAGTGGAACAGGATTTACAGGAAGAAAAGTTAAAGGTACAATTCATTGGGTAGATGCTAAACATGCTCTAAAAGCAGAATTTAGATTATATGACTATTTAATTTTAGATGATGATCAAGATGAAGGAAAATCATTCCTTGATAAAGTAAATCCAAATTCATTAGAAATTTTACAAGGATTTGTTGAGCCAAACATGAAAGATGTTAAGCCTTATGATAAGTTTCAATTCTTTAGACATGGATATTTTAGTGTAGATCCTAAATATACTACAAAAGATAGATTAGTATTTAATAGAATTGTATCATTAAAAAGTTCTTTTAAAATAAAATAGATAAAAATGATTAACGAAAGGCTGTTGTTTTAAGCAACAGCTTTATTTTTTAACATAACAGATTTAACATTAAAATTGTTAAGAAAACTTAAAATATTTTTAAATTATAGAAAAAAACCCTATTTAATAATTTTGTTATGTAGAAAAATGATGTCAGAATATTGCATAATATGGCGTATATATGTATAATAGTTAACAGGTGTACTGTCGATGTAAATAGACAGGAAATCGTATTCCTAATAAAAACTAGGCATTATCTATACTTATTGTTTGGGAATCGATCTCCTTTCTATTTTACATAAAATAAAAATTAGGAGGGGACTATATGTCAAAAGGAACTAGTTCAGCGCAGGAATTTAAACCGTTTATTTCTGCGGACAAAGTCTTACCAGAATTTACTACAACATCACTTATTCTAGGTATTCTTTTAGCTATAGTGTTTGGTGCAGCAAATGCATACCTAGGATTAAAAGTGGGTATGACTATCAGTGCATCAATTCCTGCAGCCGTAATCTCTATGGGTATCATTAGAGGTATTCTTAAAAAAGAATCAATACTAGAAAATAATATGGTTCAAACTATTGGTTCAGCTGGTGAATCACTTGCAGCTGGTGCAATATTTACTTTACCTGCACTTTATATTTGGACTCAAGAGTGGGGTATGGGAACTCCAAGCTTATTATCTATCACTGCAATAGCTTTATGTGGTGGTATTCTTGGAGTATTATTTATGGTTCCGTTAAGAAAAGCATTAATAGTAAAAGAGCATGGTGTATTACCTTATCCAGAGGGTACAGCTTGTGCAGAAGTATTGTTAGCTGGTGAAGAAGGTGGAGAAAAAGCAAAAATAACTTTTGCTGGTTTAGGTATAGGTGCATTATATAAGTTTATTCAAGGTGGCTTTAAATTATTCCCAGGTGAAATAGAAACAACAATACCTGGATATAAGGGAGCTGCTATTGGTGGAGATGTTATGCCAGCTTTACTTGGTGTTGGTTTCATTATTGGACCAAGAATTTCAGCTTATATGCTAGCTGGTGCTGTTATAGGTTGGTTTGGACTTATTCCACTAATTACAAACATAGGAAGTATGGGCAATGTTATTATGTATCCAGCATCTGTGCCAATTAGCGAATTAGGCTATTGGGGTATTTGGAATTATTATATAAGATATGTTGGTGCTGGAGCAGTTGCATTCGGGGGTATTTTCAGCTTAATTAAATCATTACCTTTAATAGTACAAACATTTAAAGATGCTATGAAAGATTATTCATCAGGTGTTGGTGGAAGTACTAACGTTAGAACTGATCAAGATATGTCAATGAAGATAGTATTAATAGGTTCTTTAGCAGTTGTTTTAGCTATGATGATGTTACCGATAATCCCAGTAGGATTTGCTGGCGCGTTATTAATCGCTATATTCGGTTTCTTCTTTGCAACAGTTTCATCAAGAATTGTTGGTTTAGTTGGTAGTTCATCAAACCCAGTATCAGGGATGACTATAGCTACATTAATCATTACTGCTATAATATTTAAGGCTAGCGGTAATGATGGACAAGCAGGAATGATAGGTACATTAACTGTAGGTGCTGTAATTTGTATAATTGCTGCTATGGCAGGGGATACTTCACAGGACTTAAAAACTGGTTTCTTAGTTGGTGCTACTCCTAAGAAACAACAGTATGGTGAAATAATCGGTGCTATTGCGTCAGCACTTGCTATAGGACTTGTGTTGACTTTATTAAATAAAGCATGGGGATTTGGTTCATCTGAGTTACCAGCACCTCAGGCTACTCTAATGAGACTAGTTATAGAAGGTGTTATGGGTGGTAACTTACCATGGGCATTAGTATTTACTGGAGTAGGTTTAGGTGTTGCAGTTGAATTATTAGGATTACCTGTTCTTCCAATTGCAATAGGTTTATACTTACCAATCCATTTAAGTACTCCTATAATGGTTGGTGGGGTAATTAGAGGTATCTTAGATAAGAAATTAGAGAAGTCAAATGGTGAAGACAAAGGTATCAAAGCAAAAATTGATTCAGGAATATTATTTGCATCAGGATTAATTGCTGGAGAAGGTTTAATAGGTATATTATTAGCAATATTTGCAGTATTCGGAATAAACCTTGCACTTGGCATTGACTTAGGACAAATTGGTGCATTAGCATTCTTTGCTGCATTAACATATACACTTATGAGGAATTCCTTATTGAAGAAAAATTAATTTAGAGGTATGATGTAAAAGAGGATATTTTATATATCCTCTTTTCAACTTATTAAAGATAGAGGTGTAACAATGGTTAAAAAAATCAAAAAAAGTGATAATTTTTTAGAATTAATTCCTAAGAAAAATAATACTTTAGAATGGATAGTTAATGATGAAGGATTGGTTCAGGTTATCATACCACGAAATGGAATATTAGACAGGATAGTAAGAGTTTTTTTTAAAACACCAGAGGTAATGAGAATAGATTTAGACCCGATTGGAAGTTGCGTATGGAAGTCAATAGATGGACAAAGGAATATACAAGATATAGCTAAAATATTAAAAGAAGAATTTGGGGAGAAAGCAGAACCCCTCTATGAAAGACTAGGGACTTATATAAATATTTTAAGAAATAATAAATTTATTACACTAGAGAAGAGGTAAGTGATTAGTATGATAAGTTTTATTCTAAAGGTATTATTATTCGCTGTAACTTTTACATTTTTATATGCATGGGGATATGTTAAACAGCAGAGAAAAACTGAGGAACTATTAAATGCTTTGTATAAAAAAGCAGAAGCAAAAATATTAAAGGAACTTAAAAAACAGGAATCTTTAACTAAAAATGAGATTGAAAAGATTGTTAGAGGAACAAAAGCGTCCTTATTCTGGAGCAAGAATAAAGTTCAAGTTGTTGACCCTAAATTAGTAACTAAAAATTTGATAACAAAAATGATAAATGAAGGGCTTATTGTTGAAATCTATAACAGTAGGCCTAAAAAATATAAATTAAAGTAAAGGGGATGCTTGTAATGGTAAATGTTTTATCAGGGCTTAAGCCTGAGGCTGTATTTAAACATTTTGAAGAGTTAACTAGAATTCCTAGAGGTTCAGGAAATGAAAAACAAGTTAGTGATTATCTAGTTAAATTTGCAAAAGACAATGGACTAGAAGTTATACAAGAAGAATGTTTAAATGTAATTATTAAGAAACCAGCAACAGAAGGGTATGAAAATGCAAAAACAGTTATACTTCAAGGGCACATGGATATGGTTTGTACAAAAAATGAAGATTTAGACTTTGATTTTACAAAAGACCCAATTCCATTGATGGTAGATGGGGATATGATAAGAACAAAAGGAACCACTCTTGGAGCAGATAATGGTATTGCAGTAGCTATGATAATGGCTATTTTAGAGTCAAAAGACTTACCACATCCACCTCTTGTTGCATTAATTACAGTTGCAGAAGAGACTGGAATGGATGGAGTATTGAATTTAAATCCTGAAAACGTTTCTGGAGATATTTTAATAAATATTGATTCAGAAGAAGAAGGTACTATACTTGCATCATGTGCAGGTGGAGTAAACAATATTATTCATCTGCCTATAGAGTGGAATGAAGCTGATGCTAATAAAATAGGTTATAAAATATCTATTAAAGGTTTAATAGGTGGTCATTCAGGTATAGAAATCAATAAAAATAGAGCAAATGCAATAAAACTATTAGGAAGATTATTAGAAAGCCTTGATAAAGAAATAGGTATTGATATAGCAAATATTAGCGGTGGAGAAAAAATGAATGCAATTGCAAAAATGTCTGAAGCAGTTGTAATGATTAATAAAGATGATGAAGAAAAATTTAAGCGTATTGTTGATGAGCATCAAAAAATATTTACAAATGAATTTGTAACATCTGACCCTAATATTAATATTAGCTTAGAAAAAGTTGACGGCATACAAAAAGTATTTAGCTTAAAAACTAAAAAAGGCTTGATAAGTATTTTAAGGTTAATACCTAATGGAGTTCAAACAATGAGTGCTGACATAGAAGGTTTAGTTGAAAGCTCTAATAATATTGGAGTTATTACAACTAGCGAAGAAGAAATTAGATTCGATAGTGCAGTAAGAAGCTCAGTTAAAAGCTTGAAAAAGGAAATTAATGATAGAATTCAAAATATATGTGATTTAGTCGGTGCAAAAATGGAATTAGTAGCTGATTATCCTGAATGGGAGTTTAAAGTAGAGTCTCCTATTAGAGATCTAATGGCTGAAGTTTATAAAGATATGTTTGGAAAAGAAGTAAAAGTAGATGCTATACATGCTGGATTAGAATGTGGATTCTTAAAAGAAAAAATTGGTGACATAGATATGGTTTCTATTGGACCAAATGTTTATGATGTTCATACTCCAAATGAACATATAAGTATTTCTTCAACAAAGAGAGTATTTGAATTTTTATGTGAAGTATTAAAGAGAATAAAAGAATAAAAACCTTTGTTTTTAAGCTTCGGGTATAAAGCCCGAAGTTTTTTGTAGAAAAAAATTTTTTTGAATAAATATTCTTTTTGAAATTTATGGTTAAATTTAGATAAAAATTCAAATTATGAAATACACAGAAAAGTACAATTCAAGCAACAGTATATTGAGTGAATATTAATAATTCAATATAAAATTTATACATTTTTGAATATTGAAATGCAAAAATATAAAAATACGATGAATGACTTGATTTGACAAAAAATTCTTAAAATCATATACTGAAGGTGTGATAGTAACTACCAGTGTAGTGTAGACAATAAACGGGGGGTTATGCAATGGCTAAGGAAAACGTTTTACACGTATATTCAGAAATTGGCAAACTAAAGAAAGTTCTTTTACACAGACCAGGCAAAGAAATAGAAAATTTAACTCCTGACCTAATGGATAGATTGTTGTTTGATGATATACCCTATTTGAAAGTTGCTAGAGAAGAACATGATGTATTTGCACAAACACTTAGAGACAATGGAGTTGAAGTAGTGTATCTTGAGGATTTAACAGCTGAGTCTCTTACAGATGATGATATTAAACAAAAATTTATAGACGAGTTTGTTAAAGAAGCAAGGATTAACAGTAGAAAGAAAAGAGAACTTGTAAAAGAGTATCTCTTGAGCTTTTCTACTAATAGAGAAATGGTAGATAAAATGATGGAAGGTATTAGAAAAGAAGAAATAAAAGATTATAAAAAGGTTTCTTTAGTAGATATGATAGAATCTGATTATCCTTTTATAGTTGATCCAATGCCGAATCTTTACTTTACTAGAGATCCATTCGCAACAATCGGTTCAGGTATATCTTTAAATTATATGAAAACAATAACGAGAAATAGAGAAACATTGTTTTCAAAATATATTTTTAAATATCATCCGATGTTTAAAGATATCGAAATACCATTTTGGTATAACAGAAATGAAGATACTTCTATAGAAGGTGGAGATCAACTTGTCCTTAGTGAAAAAGTACTTGCTATAGGTATATCTGAAAGAACAGAAGCTGCTTCAGTTGAAAAATTAGCAAGAAGAATTTTTAATAATGGGGAGAAATTTGAAGTAATATTAGCGTTCGATATACCAAAGAAAAGAGCTTTTATGCATTTAGATACTGTATTTACTATGGTCGATTATGATAAGTTTACAATACATCCTGAAATAGAAGGACCACTTACTGTATATTCATTAAGAAAAGGGGAAAAGAATCACAACTTGGTAATTGAAAAAGAAACGATGGAGTTAAATGATATATTAAAGAAATACTTAAATTTGGATAAAGTTACATTAATTCGATGTGGAAATGGAAACAAAATAGATGCAGGTAGAGAACAGTGGAATGATGGTTCTAATACTTTAGCCATTGCACCAGGGGAAGTAGTAGTTTATTCAAGAAATCATGTTACAAATAGATTGCTAGAAGAACATGGTATAAAGCTTCATGTTATTCCATCTTCAGAACTTTCTCGTGGACGAGGTGGTCCAAGATGTATGTCAATGCCGCTAATTAGAGAAGATATTAGTCAATAGTTGATAGTCGATGGTCAATAGAGATAATTATTGACTATTTAATTCAAAATATATTTAAAAAGACAAAATATAAAATATATTAAATTTAAAGGAGGAGTTAAAATGCCAGTTAATTTAAGAGGAAGACACTTATTAACATTAAAAGATTTCACTCCACAAGAAATTAAATACTTACTAGATTTATCAATGGATTTAAAGAGAAAGAAAAGAGCAGGTATCAAAGGTAATTTACTTGAAGGTAAAAACATAGTTTTATTATTTGAAAAAACTTCAACAAGAACAAGATGTGCATTTGAAGTTGCAGCATATGATGAAGGAGCAAACGTTACATTTTTATCAAATAGCCAAATGGGTAAAAAAGAATCTATAGAAGATACAGCTAAAGTTTTAGGAAGATACTATGATGGTATAGAATTTAGAGGATTTAAGCAAGAAACTGTAGAGGAATTAGCTAAACATGCAGGAGTACCTGTGTGGAATGGTCTTACTGATTTATATCATCCAACTCAAATTCTTGCAGATTTCTTGACTATTATGGAACATGTAAATAAACCACTTAATAAAGTTAAGCTTGTATTTGTTGGAGATGCAAGAAACAACATGGGTAACTCATTAATGATAGGAGCTGCTAAGATGGGAATGCATTTTGTAGCAGTTGCACCAAAGGAATTATTCCCATCAGAAGAATTAGTAAATGAAATGAGAGAAATAGCTAAGGAAACAGGAGCAGTTATTGAGTTAACAGAAAATATAGACGAAGGAGTTAAAGGCGCAGACGTAATTTATACAGATGTTTGGGTATCAATGGGTGAAGAAGATAAGTTTGAAGAGAGGATCAACTTATTAAAACCATATCAAGTGAATATGGAAATGATTAATAAGACAGAAAATCCAGATGTAATTTTCATGCATTGTTTACCTTCATTCCACGATACAAATACAATTATCGGTAAAGACATATATGAAAAGTTTGGATTAAAAGAAATGGAAGTAACAGATGAAGTTTTCAGAAGCAAGCACTCAGTAGTATTTGATGAAGCAGAAAATAGAATGCATACAATTAAGGCGGTAATGGTTGCAACTATTGGGAATCTTTAAAAACGACAGGGGCTTGTCCCCTGTTAAATTAAACTAAAAGAGGAGGAGTAAACATGAAGAGAAAGATTGTCGTTGCTTTAGGTGGAAATGCTCTTGGTAAGACACCAAAAGAACAATTAGAATTAGTTAAGAATACAGCTAAACCTATAGTTGATTTAATAGAAAGTGGAAATGAAGTTATTATTGCTCACGGAAATGGACCACAAGTTGGTATGATAAATTTAGCTATGGAAATTGCTTCTAAAACAGAAGGTAGTACTACTCCAGAGATGCCATTCCCAGAATGTGGAGCTATGAGTCAAGGTTATATAGGATATCATCTGCAAAATGCAATAAGAGAGGAACTTTTAAATAGAGGATTAAATATTCCAGTAGCTACAATTGTAACACAAGTTATTGTAGACAAGGACGACCCTGCATTTAATAATCCTACAAAACCAATAGGTACATTTTATACTGAAGAAGAAGCTAAGAAATTAGCTGAAGAAAAAGGATATATAATGAAGGAAGACGCAGGTAGGGGCTTTAGAAGAGTAGTACCATCTCCAATTCCAGTAGATGTTGCTGAAAAAGAAGTAGTAAAAACTCTAGTTGATAATGGTCATATTGTAATAACTGTTGGAGGTGGTGGAATACCAGTTGTAAAAGAAGGAAATAGTTTAATTGGTGTTCCAGCAGTTATAGATAAAGATTTTGCGAGTGAAAAAATAGCAGAAATATTAGATGCTGATTATTTAATAATTCTTACAGCAGTAGAAAAGGTTGCGATAAACTTTGGTAAGGAAAATGAAGAATGGCTTGATAAATTAACAGTTAATCAGGCTGAAAAATATATTGAAGAAGGTCATTTTGCTCCTGGTTCAATGTTACCAAAAGTACAAGCTGCAATAAAGTTTGCTAAATCTAAAGAAGGTAGAAAGGCATTAATTACTTCTCTTGAAAAAGCTAAAGAAGGAATAGAAGGAAAGACTGGAACATTAATAGTTAATGATTAAACAATAGGGAAGGGCTTTTAGTTAGATGAATGAAGAAAGAATAATAGAGAAATTAATGGAGATTGGTATAAATAAGTACGAAGCTAAAGCGTATATAGCACTTTTAAATAAACCTGATATAACAGCTTATGAATTAAGTAAACTATCTGGTGTTCCACAGGCTAAAATTTACGAAACTATGTCTAAGCTTTTAGATAAGAATCTCGTAAATATTATTAGTGATAATCCTGTTAAATATGTAGCTGTAGACTTAGAAAGCTTTTTGGATTCATATAAAAAGAAAGTAAATAATACAGTAAAATATTTAAAAGACAGCTTAAAAAGGATGGATTCAACAAATAAAATTTCATATATGCTGCATTTAGAGGGGATAGAGAATATAAGGAATAAGGTCAAAAAAGTTCTAGCTAGAACAAATAAATTTTTATACTTGGAAATGTGGAATGTAGATTATGAATATTTTAAGAACGAATTAAAATTATTAGAGCAAAAAGGGATAGAGATAGTAACTGTACTTTATGGTACTGTTAGTGAAGAAATAGGTGAGATTTATTATCATGAAATGGAAGAAATGGAATCTGATGCTTTTAAATATGGTAGATGGTTCACATTAGTATCGGATGGTGAAGAATCTTTATTTGCTATGTTTAATGAAGATAAATCGCAAGCCATATGGACAGAAAACAAGGCTTTTATGTTGATGGCGGAATCATTTATAGTTCATGATATTTATCTTGCAGAAGTGTATAAAGAATATAAAGAAGAATTAGATAAGAAGTTTGGGCCCAACTTAAAGAAAATTAGACAAAAAATACACATATGATTTCGATTTTAATTATTTAGTTTCTTTTTCTTTTTTTAGAGATGATTGATAAAAAAATAACGATTTTTTTCAAAGAAAAAATTCTTGGTATAAAAAAATTAACTAGTTATAATATTAATGTTAATGTATAATAAAATATGCTAAATACACATAAGAAAAACTTGAAAACAAGGAGGGGTACAAATGAAAAAACTTAAAATGCCAACAGCATATACTATTTTATTTGCAATTATAATAGCTGTAGCAATATTAACATGGGTTGTACCAGCAGGTCAGTATGATTATGTTGATCCTAATGCCGCAAAGAAAGAGCCGATTCCTGGTACTTATCATCTTGTTGATAGAAATCCACAGGGATTTAAAGAGGTAGTAATGGCTCCTATTGAAGGATTTTACGATGCAGTTGATGTAGCTTTATTTGTTATAGTAATAGGTGGTTTCTTGGGAGTTGTTATGAAAACAGGTGCTATAGATGCAGGAATAGCTAAAATAACAAGAGATTTAAAAGGTAAGGAAAAATGGATGATTCCAATTCTAATGATACTTTTCGGATTAGGTGGAACAAGTTTTGGTATGGCAGAGGAAACTATAGCATTCTATCCATTGTTGTTACCTGTATTTATAGCAGCAGGGTATGATTCTGTAACAGCTATATCAGTTATAATGTTAGGAGCAGGTGTAGGAGTACTTGGCTCTACTGTGAATCCATTTGCAACAGGAATAGCATCAGGATTTGCAGGAATTTCGTTAGGTGAGGGTATTGGATTAAGATTATTAATATTAATAGCAAGTGAGTTAGCGGCTATTTTGTTTGTTATGAGATATGCAGAAAAAGTGAAAAAAGACCCGACAAAATCCATTGTATACGATATGTGGGAGGATAATAAGAAGCATTTCTTATCAAAGAAGCCTGAAAATGAATTCCCAGAATTAACTGGTAAGAGAAAGTTTATATTATTTTTATTTGCTCTAACTTTTATAATTATGGTATTTGGAGTTATTCCTTTTGAAGATATAGGTATTACAGCTATTCCGACTTTATGGTGGTGGTTTGGTGAATTAACTGCACTATTTTTAGTTTCAGCAATTGTTATTGGTTTGGCTGCTGGTATGAGTGAAAAGGAGCTTGTATCTGCGTTTGTAGAAGGAGCACGTGATTTGTTAGGTGTTGCATTAATAATTGGGGTATCTCGTGGTATTACTGTCGTAATGAATGCAGGTAATATTACAGATACTGTACTTAATTTAGGAGAAAAAACTTTATCACAAACGGGTTCTGTGCCGTTTGCTATATTAACATATTTATTCTATATACCATTATCATTCTTAATTCCTTCTACATCTGGATTAGCAACTTTATCAATGCCTATTATGGCGCCGTTAGGAGATTTTGCAGGAGTTGCAAGACATATAGTAATAACTGCTTATCAATCTGCTTCGGGTATTGTTAATTTAATTACTCCTACTAGTGCAGTTGTTATGGGAGGTTTAGCTATAGGCAGATTATCTTATGATAAATGGTTAAAACATACATGGAAACTTTTAGTGATATTAATGATAATAATTATTGCTGCATTAAGTTTAGGAGTAATAATTGGATAATTTAAAGTATAATTAGCAGTTAGCAATTTGGAGTAAGACACCTTCTAGCTAAAATAGTCTAGAAGGTGTTTTGCTCATATTAAAAAATTCATATTTTTAAAAGATAAGTTCAAATATACTAAATGGGGGAGATTAGAATGAAAAAAAGATGTGGATGGGTAACTAATGACCCTATATATGTAAGATATCACGATGAAGAATGGGGAGTACCTATTCATGATGATGGAAAACTATTTGAATTTTTAGTATTAGAGACATTTCAAGCAGGTCTTAGTTGGATTACTATCCTTAAAAAAAGAGAAAATTTTAGAAAAGCATTTGATAATTTTGATCCTGTAAAAATATCAAACTATGATGAAAATAAAATTGAAGAGCTAATGAAAAATAAGGGTATTATTAGAAATAGAAAAAAGATTGAAGCAGTAATTAATAATGCTAAAGCTTTTTTAAAGATTCAAAAGGAATTCGGAAGCTTTGATAAATATTTATGGCAGTTTGTTGGTAATAAGCCGATAGTAAATTCGTGGACAGACGAACCCTTGATACCTTCTAAAACAGAGTTATCTGAAAAAATAAGCAAAGATTTAAAGAAAAGAGGATTTAAATTTTTTGGTCCAACAATTTGCTATGCTCACATGCAGGCAGTAGGAATGGTAAATGATCATATTACAAATTGTTTTAGATATAAAGAAATAATTGAGGGATATTAGTTTGTTGACAAAGTTAAATTTGATAATGAATTGAAAAACAATGCTTATAGACAAATCTTTTTATGTTTATAGTCTGAATATTATTTGACAATGTCAAAAATCTTATAGAGAATTGATACTATTCGCTTTTGGTCTTCTAATTTAACGAATATGTAATGACGAATGACTAATAACGTTAATTGATAGGAGTGTTCATTTTGAAAAGGATAGATGAAAGAGATACAATGTTCGCGAGGATGAACTATAAAAAAGGTACGCCTCAGTATGAAGACTATTATAAAAGGAATAAGGATAAAAAGGAAATAGATGATGATATTAGAAGTAGACCTCAAATATGTGGAGAGGGTACAGCTACTTATAGCCCAGTAAATTCACCAATTGCAGTAGCAAACTTCAGATTTTTAGGTAATATAACGAATTTGGTAGAAGGAGAAATTAATCCTGATAAAGTTGAAGCTAATGCGGAAGACATGACAAAAAAGATAAAGGGATTAGCAAAGTATTATGGAGCTAAGCTAGTTGGAATAGCAAAGATGGAAGAATATCACTACTACAGTCATAGAGGTAGACGAGATGAGGTATATGGTCAAGAAGTTGAAGCTAAGCATCCTTATGGAATAGTTTTTGCAATTGAAATGGATAAAAATATGATTAATAGAGCACCTCAAGTATCTGAAGTGATAGAAACATCAAAAGCGTATGTAGATGCAGCTATAATAGGAATGCTTTTATCTTATTATATTAGGGAGTTAGGTTATGATGCAAGAAATCATATGGATGGTAATTATTTAGTTGTAGCTCCGCTTGTAGCAAGAGATGCAGGAATTGGCGATATAGGAAGAAAGGGAATAATAATAACTAGAGAATACGGTTCAAGGGTTAGATTAGGAGTAGTTACTACAGATATACCACTAATACCCGATGAGAGAATAGATTTTGGATTAGAGGAATTTTGTAAGATATGTAAAAGATGTGTAAGAACATGCCCAGGTAGAGCGATTCCTCCAGGTGATCCAGTAGAGATAGATGGAATAAAGAGATGGCAAATAAAACAGGAAGATTGCTATAAGATGTGGAGAAGTTTAGGTACTGATTGTGGAATATGTATAAGCAGTTGTCCATTTAGTCAAGGTATAGATTTAGAATTAATAGATAGAATAAAAGGATCAAAAGAAGTAATTGAAGAAATATTAGAAGAACATGATAAAAAGTATGGTATAAGACCATATATAAAGGATCCACCAGACTGGATTAAATAAATAGTATTTATTTAAAAAATTAAACTTTTTATGATTCAGAAAGTATGTTGGCTTAACATAGAGTTAAGCCAACATAATATTAAGTTATCAATACTAATTCTAATTAGCAATTTCAAAGAGTATTAAAATGCTGGGATAACTCCTCCATTATACTCTTTTTCAATAAATTTCCTAACCTCTTCTGATTGAAGAGCTTTAATTAGTGCCTTTAATTTTGGATCGTTTTCTTCTCCTTTTCTAACAGCCACAATATTTGCATAAGGAGAATCACCATCTTCAAGTAAAATAGCATCTTTTGTAGGTATAAGACCTGCCTCTAAAGCATAATTTCCATTAATGACAGCACCGTCAACGTCTTTAAGCACTCTTGGTAGTTGAGCTGCTTCTAAAGACTTAAACACAAGTTTCTTTGGATTTTCAATTATATCTTTCTCCGTAGCTTCAAGACCTGCATTTTCTCTAAGTTTTATAAGGCCATTTTTTTCAAGAAGTATAAGAGCTCTTCCGCAGTTTGTAGGGTCGTTTGGTATAGCAATAACTGCACCTTCTTTTAATTCTTCTATTGATTTTACTTTTTCTGAATATAAACCAAGTGGCTCAACGTGTACTGCTCCTATAGATACAATATCTATATTATTCTTTTTAGCAAAGCTGTTCATATATGGTATGTGTTGAAAGAAATTCGCGTCAATTTCTTTTTCTGCTAAGGCTAAGTTTGGTTTTACATAGTCAGTAAATTCAATAATTTGTAGGTCTATACCTTGTTCTTTAAGTTTGTCTTTTACTACTTCAAGTATTTGAGCGTGAGGTACTGGAGTAGCCCCAACTTTTAGTACATTATTATCTTTTTTTGAAGATTGGCAGCCAATAAGAATAATACCACTTAATACAGAAATAATTAGTAATAGAATTAAAGATTTTTTCATATTTATTCCTCCTTATCTTTTTTTGCTAATACTCAATGCAATTTTATTGCCTATTGCTTGTACTCCCTGTACAAGTAAAATAATTATTATCACAGATGCAATCATTATACTAGTTTCAAAACGGTAAAGCCCATAACGTATTGCTAAATCTCCTAAACCACCTCCTCCAATAGCACCAGCCATAGCTGAATAGCCAATTAAATTTATGATTGTTAGAGTGATACCAAGTACTAACGAAGGCAAAGCTTCTGGAATAAGTACTTTAAAAATGATTTGTGGGATTGTAGCTCCCATTGCTAAAGCAGTTTCTATAACTCCACTATCGACTTCCTTAAAGGAACTTTCAATAACCCTTGCTACAAAAGGAGCAGCTGCAATTGCTAATGGTATTATACTGGCTGTAGTTCCTATAGATGTTCCTACAAGGATACGTGATAGAGGGAAAACTAGAATCATTAAAATAATAAATGGGAAAGAACGACATACATTTATAACAGTACCTAGTACTGAATTTAATACAGGCTTTTCCCAAATGCCATTCTTTTCTGTAACTACTAGTAAAATACCTAGAGGGAAACCTAGGATTAGAGCAAATATTGTTGAAGCTGCTACCATATATATGGTTTCCCATAAGGAGGGAAAAAGTAATCCTATCAAGTTATCCATTCCATACTACCTCCAATCCGATTTTCTCTTTTTTGAGCCATTTGATTGCATTTTCTACTTCTTCATTTTTCCCATAAATTTGTATAAGCAGGGTCCCTATATTTGTTGTTTGTAATTCATTTATATTAGCTGATAATATGTTTATATCTACTGAAAAAAGTTTAATCAATTGAGATATAATAGGTTTTTTCACAACTTCTCCTAAAAGTTTTAATCGTATAACCTTAGAGCCAGAGGTTTTAGGGAAATTGATTTCTTCTTTATTATGTTGAATGTGTGAAACAAAGTCTTTAGCAGTTCTAGTTTTAGGGTTTGTGAATATTGTTTCAACTGTATCTAGTTCGATTATCTTTCCGTTTTCAATAATTGCAACTCTATCACAAATATCACGAATTACTTCCATTTGGTGTGTTATAAGAACTATTGTCAGACCGAATTTACTTTGAATTTCTTTAAGAAGTTTCAAAATAGATTTTGTTGTTTTAGGGTCAAGAGCAGAAGTTGCCTCATCACACAATAAAATATCTGGTTGATTAGCAAGAGCACGAGCTATGGCAACTCTCTGTTTTTGTCCTCCACTTAGTTGGGAAGGATATGCATTCATTTTATCTGAGAGTTCAACTAAAGATAACAGATTTTCTACTCTTTCTTTAATTTGTTTCTTGTTGTAACCTGAAATTTCAAGTGGAAAAGCTATATTTTCAAAAACTGTTCTTGAGTTAAGTAGGTTAAAATGTTGAAAAATCATTCCAATACGTTTTCTTATTTCTCTAAGTTCATGTTTATTTAAAACCGTTATGTCTTTTTTGTTAATGAAAATACTACCACTAGTAGGTTTTTCAAGAAGATTAATACAGCGAATAAGAGTAGATTTTCCTGCTCCACTCAAACCCATGATTCCAAAAATTTCACCTTTTTTAATTTCTAAATTGATATCTTTTAATGCATGTACTTTTTCGTTTTTACTTTCATATATTTTGCTGAGATTTTGAATTACAATCAATTACTTCACTCCTTTATCGGTTTAATGTGATAAACTAAAACAGTTATAATAATACCCCTTCTGTGGATAGAAGGATATTAAAAAAACCTCTTTCGGATGAAAGAGGCATAAAAAACTTATTTCTCTCTCTCATCTCTCGGTATATCTTATACCGCAGGAATTGGCACCTTGTGTTTTGAAACACAGGTTGCCGGGCTTCATAGGGCCAGTCCCTCCACCTCTCTGGATAAGAGCGTATTATTTATTTTTATCACTATAGTTTAAGATTCTAAATCATTTCATAGAGTTTGTCAATACTTTTTTTATGGTAAAATAGTTTATTAAAAAGAGTAATGAAACAAAGTTGTTTAAATAGCTTTGTTTCAGCTATTTAAATAAAATATAATCTATGATATACTAGAACTAGTGTTCTATACTTATAAGAATCAGTTGGAGGATACAAAAGATGAAGGGTAAGACGCATGTTATGCTAGGGATTGCAGCAGGAATTACTACTATTTCAGATTATTCTTTAGAAAGGGGTATTATTTTTATTTTTTCAACGGTATTAGGGTCTTTATTACCTGATATAGACCATCCCAAGAGCAAGTTAAATCAAAAGCTTCTTTTTAAGAAAAATAGAATATTTAAAATTATATTTTATATAACTTTAAGTTTTGGTTGTATTTATTTCGGTATAAGTTTAAACAGTAGGCTTTTAAAAATTTTATCTATAACTTTAGCATTTACAGGAATATCTCATCATAGAGGATTTACTCATAGTTTACTAGGTCTTTTACTGTTTTCAATGGTTGTTAAAATTTTAGCAATGAGATATAATTTAATTGATGTGTATAAAGGTTTCGTTATAGGCTATATTAGCCATTTGATTGCCGATTTTCTTACTAAAGGCGGCATAGAATTATTTTATCCATGTAGTTTTAAAATTTCATCTCCTTTTAATGTAAAAAGTGGTGGTGAAGAAGAACTTATATTAAAGGGTTCGTGTTTTTATTCGATTTATGTTTTACTTAAGATTATAGGAGTTTAGAAAGAAGGAATAATTATGGGGATTGTAACTAAAATAGTTGAGCAAAAAAATAATAAAGAAAATGTTAATATATATATTGATCATGAATTTTTTGCTGGAGTCCATAAAGAAGTTATTTATAAATTTAGAATTGAAGAAGGAATTCAAGTAGATAAAGAAAAGTTAGAACTCTTAATATTTGATGAAAACCTTAGAAGAGCTAAGAACAGAGCTTTTAGTATATTGGCTAGAACAATGCAAAGCGAGATGTTACTTAGAGATAAGTTATCTAAAGAAGGTTATCAAGGTGAAATTATAGATAATGTAATAGAAATTTTAAAAGAATATAAAATGGTTAATGATGAAGAATATGCAAAAAATTATGTTAGAAATAAAATAAATAGCAATAAATACGGAAAAAAACGTATTATATTTGAATTAACAAAGAAAAAAATAAGTGAAGATATAATAAACAAAGTTATTTCAGAAATAGAAGATGAAAAAATATATGAAAATGCAGTTTATCTGGCCAAGAAAAAATTAAGAAGTATAAAAGATAAAGATAAGAATAAAATATATCAGAAGTTATCTCAACACTTAGCTTATAAAGGATATGATTATGAAATTATAAAAAAAGTTGTGAACGCTGTTATGAAGGATTCAAGTAACTAAAATTAAGAAATTTCATTATTCTTTACTTAATACTGATGATATAATAATATTATTTATGTGTAAATAATACAAAGATATTTTGATGAAAAGGGGTTTTGAGTATGAAAAGGATATCTTATATTATTGTTTTTACAATAATTACAATGTTAGCTATAACAGGGTGCAATTCAGTAACTGACAAGGATATGAGCTATAAGGATGGTACTTATAAAGCGTCTGATGATTATGATAAATATGGGTGGAAAGCAGAAATTTCAATAACCTATAAGGATGGTAAAATAGTTGATGTTGTATTTAATGAAGTTAACAAAGAAGGACAAAATAAAAATGAAAATAAAGAATATGCTAAAAAAATGAAAGAAGCATCTGGAATAACTCCAGAAGATGTTAAGGTTAAATTAGAGAAAGAGCTTGTTAGTAAACAGGATGTCGATAAAGTAGATGTAGTTACTGGTGCAACGTATACTAGCGAAAGATTTAAAAAATTAGCTAAAAAGGCTATGAATAAGAATATGAAATAAAGGCTTTAGAGTTTGACTCTAAAGCCTTATAATATATTTAGGGTTAAAATTGAAGTATGAATTGGAGGATTAAAATGGGAAAATTTAAGAGAATTATTTGTTTATTGTTAATTCTTGCATTGTTTTTGAGTTTAGTAGGATGCTCAACAAAAATTAGAAACAAACCATTAACAAGAACAGAATTCCTTTTAGGGACTATAGTAACAGTGAATATTTATCAGGATGCTAACCCAATTGTACTTGATAAGGTATTTGAAAGGATTAAAGATATAGATAACAAAATGAGTAAAAACATTAAAGATAGTGATATTTATAAAGTTAATATTAACTCAGGAAATGATTATATCAAAGTTTCTGAAGATGTATTTGATGTAATTAAAAGAGGGATTTTTTATTCTAAATTGTCTAATGGGAAATTTGATATTACTATAGGACCTTTAGTTGAATTATGGGGAATAGGCACAGATAGGGCTAAAGTGCCGAGTGAAGAAGAAATAAATAATACTATAAAACTAATTGATTATAAAAAGATACTATTAGATGAAAAAGAGAAAAAAGTAAAACTTATGGAAAAAGGTATGAAAATAGACCTTGGAGGAATTGCGAAAGGTTATGCTGCTGATGAAGTAGCTGATATTTTAATAAATGAAAATGTAAAGCATGCTATTATAAATTTAGGAGGAAATATTTTTGCTTTAGGTAGTAAACCTGATGGGTCTCCTTGGAATATAGGAGTTCAGAATCCTTTTACTAAAAGAGGAGATTATATTGGGATAGTTAAGGTTATAGATAAGACTGTAGTTACGTCAGGTGTATATGAGAGGTATTTTGAGCAGAATGGAAAAAGATATCACCATATATTAGATCCTTATACAGGATATCCAGTAGAAAACTCATTGGTAAGTGTTTCGATAATAACAAATAAATCAATTGATGCAGATGCACTTTCAACTGTTGCTTTTTCTTTAGGGCTTTCTGAAGGAAAAAGACTAATAGAAAATTTAGATGGAGTAGAAGCTATATTTATTACTAAAGACAAACGTGTTTTTATTACAGATGGACTTAATAATACTTTCAAGTTAACTAATCCAGATTTTCATATGCAAAAATAAATGCGGCTATTTTAGCCGCATTTATGCTATACTATTTACTAATTGTATATCTAAATTTTCAAATCTTGATAGCCATTTAACTCTTTCTTCTTTTAATTTATTTACTAATGCCTTATATTCTATTTCTGTATAATATTTTCTTGGATTATATTTACCCATGTCTAAACCATTTACTGCTTTTGGTACTAGATAACCCCAGTCTTTATCAGTTACCCATTCTATTGTATTTCTTGCAATTTCACGCATAATAGTTGTTGAAACTTCTATAGTAATTTTTTCGCCTCCAAAATTGTTGTTTTGTCCAACTCTTCCTGTGTTTAAGATGTAGCATTCCATATCAGGATTTTGTTTTAATATTTGATATAGCTTGTGACCTTCTTCTGCTTCAGGTCCTATAATAAAAGGATTTGTACCAACACATCTTTTTGACTGACCTGCTTTAGTAGGATCTCCAGCAGAAGTTTCAATAGATTCTCCTAGCATAAAGAATGTAGCTGCTTGAGAAACAGTTAATTTAGCAACTGGTGGTATGATATCATTTCTTCTAGTTATAAATATAAGTTTATGAGCTTTTTCAAGATTAATACTATTATCTGTATTATCGATTTCTTCTCTAAGTACTACGCCTCTTCCATTTGAAGTTAGCTCAGTATTAAAAAAGTCAACTTTGCCATTTTCATAAACTTTAACGTTTTCAAAAATAGCATTTTGACTTATTGCAGCTTTATATAAAACTCCTTGGCTTTCACTTAAACCTTCAGTCTTAATAAAGAAGCCATTTTCACTTCCGGTACAGTATCCATTTTTATCCATAAATATTACATCATCTTGTCTAATAATAGCTTTTTCTTCTCCTTTTAGATTGTGGTCATGTATTGTTAAAGTTGTTTTTCCAGTACCACTTAATCCAAACATAATAAATCCTACATCTTTTAATATTCCATTTTTATCTTTTACTCTTAGCACTTTACTGCCTGCATGAAGGCCTAAACCACCCATTTTTTTAACCTTGTACATAGCCATTCTTAAGAAAGATTTTTTAGCTTCGCCAAAATAATCGGTTCCTAATATATAAGTTACTCCTTCTTCTGGATATATTAATATAATTCTTTGTGGCCATTCTGGAACATAAACACTTACCATGTCAGGATTATTGATATCATTAGGAGCAAATAAAGAATTATTCCACATATATGCAATTCTGCTATATTCCTTAGTTATATAAAGTCTACAGTTAAATGAAAATTTACTATTAAGCCCCATTTTTCTATCTAATCTAATTAATTCTTTATGCATTAAATAATTATTCACTTCATTAACTATTATATCTGCTTCTTTTCTGGAAATTCCTTGTTGATCTACACCTAAAGGTATTTCATCTACGACAAAAGTATTTTTAGCACTTCTATTTCTTACATTAGTTATGAAGCAAAGACTATTAAATTCTGTAATTATTCCTTTATCTCTGCTTAGCTTAATTAAATCCTCTTTAGCTGGATTGATAATCATATTATTAAAAGCATTATTATCAAATAAGTATAACATAATTACAGTCCTCCTATATTTATATGTATTTACATAGAGCCAATGAGATTAAATCTATAAATAGTATAACACATTAAACAAAATTGTACAGCATAAAATTATAAAATTATTGAAATATATTATATCATATTCAGCACATTGTGTTTGCGATAAGATTTTGTTCTGATAGCTATCAGTTGAGGGATAGATATGAAAAATTATTAAGTAAATGTAATATACAATTGTAATTTTTGCTATTGTTTGGATTGTATTAGATATTCTAGTATGATAAAATTATTTTTGGATAGTATCCTTAAAAGGAGCTATACCGTTTAGTTAATTTATTTGACAATAATAGAACAAAATAAGCTGCTCTGAGCCTATGTGGACGGAGACAGGAAGATAGAATTTAAAAAAGAGTATGAGTTTTATACCCTTCTTGTGTCTTTTTGCCCACAAGAGGGGTTTTTTTATACAAAGGAGGGGGATAAATGAAGATAGGCTTCATAGGGGCAGGGAAAGTAGGGTGTGCTTTTGGAAAATATCTAAAAGATAATAACTTTGATGTTGTAGGATACTATAGTAGAAAGTTTGAATCTGCACAAAAAGGAGCTAAAGAAGTCAAAGGCGTTGCTTTTAGAAATTTACAAGAATTATTAGATTTAGCACAATTGATATTTATAACGACTCTTGATGATGTAATTAAAAAAGTAGCTGATGAAATATCCAAACATTACGATATTAAAAAAGGTCAGATTTTCGTTCATATGAGCGGAGCATTATCTTCAAAAGAACTTTTTTCACTGAAACAGAGAGGAGCTTATATATATAGCTTGCATCCATTACAATCATTTGCAGATATAAATTCTGCTTTAATAAGTCTAAAATCTACAGTATTTACTGTAGAAGGGGATAAAGAAAAAATAAATATACTAGAGGATATGATGGAAAAATGCGGCAATAGGTTCTTTACAATAACAGAAGAGTTGAAAGGACTTTATCATGCTTCAGCATGTGTAGTATCGAATTATTTAGTTACCTTGATTGATTATGGTTTAAAGTTTTATGAAATTATGGGAGTAGATGAAGAATTAGCAATAGAAGCTGTATATCCATTAATTAAAGGAACTATTGAAAATATAAGAAAACTTGGGCCTAAAAAAGCTTTGACTGGTCCTATAAAAAGAGGAGATGTTGGTACAATAGTTAAACATATTGAAAGTTTAGAAGGTTTTGCACCAGAATTACTAAATTTATATAAAATTTTAGGTTATGAGACTGTTAAATTGACTGAAGGAAATAAGAACAATAAATCTATTTTGGAATTAAAAAAAATATTAAAAGAGGTGTAGATTATGAGTGAAAAATTTACAACTGCTAGTTTTTTAAAGGCTAAAGCTGAAGGAAGAAAAATTACTATGCTTACTGCTTATGACTACTCAACAGCAAAACTTTTAGATGAAGTAGGAGTAGATAGTATACTTGTAGGAGATTCTTTGGGAATGGTAATGTTGGGATATGAAAATACTTTGCAGGTGACTATTGAAGATATTATACACCATACTAAAGCTGTATCTAGAGGAGTAAATAGAGCATTGATAATAGCCGACATGCCTTTTTTATCTTATCATGTCAGCATAGAGGATACTATTAGAAATGCGGGCAGATTGATAAAGGAAGGTGGAGCTCATGCTGTTAAATTAGAAGGTGGAGAAAATATAATTGATAAGGTTAAAGCGTTAGTTAGTGCACAAATACCAGTATGTGGACACTTGGGACTTACACCTCAATCAGTCAATGTATTAGGAGGATTTAAGGTTCAAGGAAAAAGTATTGAAAATGCTAAGAAGATTATAGAAGATGCAATTTTATTAGAGAAAGCTGGAGTTTTTGCTATAGTTTTAGAGGCAGTACCAGAGCCACTTGCTAAGATAATAACGGAAAAAATTTCGATACCAACTATTGGAATAGGCGCTGGAAGGTATTGTGATGGCCAAGTTTTAGTATTACAAGATATGTTAGGTATGTTTAGTGATTTTACTCCTAAATTTGTGAAAAAGTTTAGAGATTTAGGTAAAGAAATAAGAGATGGTGTTAAAGAATATATAAAAGAAGTTTGCGAAGGTACATTTCCAGAAGTTAAGCATACTTTTAAAATGAGCCAAGAGGTTGTTGACAAGCTTAAAGACTAAATTGAAAGGAGCACTATAATGGATATAATAAAAAGCATTGATCAAATGAAAAATATAATTGCAGACGAAAAAGCTAAAGGAAAATCAATAGGCTTTGTTCCTACTATGGGTTATTTACATGATGGACATCTTTCATTAATGAAAAGAGCAAAAGAAGAGAATGATGTAGTAGTAGTAAGTATATTTGTTAATCCTATACAGTTTGGACAGGGAGAAGATTATGAAGTTTATCCAAGAGATATTGAAAGAGATAGTAAACTAGCAGAAAGTGTCGGGGTAGATTATATATTTGCACCAGAAGTTAAAGAAATGTATCCAGAAGGCTATAATACCTTTGTTGAAGTATTAGGTGTTACAGATAAATTATGTGGAGCTTCAAGACCAGGACATTTTAGAGGAGTTACTACAATTGTTATGAAGTTATTTAATGTTGTAACTCCTGATAAAGCATATTTTGGACAAAAAGATGCCCAACAAGTATATGTTATAAAGCAAATGGTTAGAGATTTAAATATGGATGTTAAAATAATATCATGCCCGATAGTTAGAGAACATGATGGATTAGCACTAAGTTCAAGAAACACATATTTATCAGAAGAAGAGAGAAAACAGGCTTTAGTTTTATCAAAAAGTTTGTTTTGGGCACAGAATATGATTAATAAAGGTGAAAGAAATGCAAAAACTTTAATTGAAGGTATAAAATCTATGATAAATGAAATGCCATTAGCAGATATTGATTATGTTGAAATAATAGACTATGATACTTTTAGAGAAGTAGAAAAACTT
The DNA here is from genome assembly GCF_001316435.1 of Caloranaerobacter sp. TR13. Classification (NCBI taxonomy): domain Bacteria; kingdom Bacillati; phylum Bacillota; class Tissierellia; order Tissierellales; family Thermohalobacteraceae; genus Caloranaerobacter; species Caloranaerobacter sp. TR13. The sequence continues at coordinate 43,784 of NZ_JXLL01000006.1, read as the reverse complement.
AAAGGTAATATTTTAATTGCATTAGCAGTAAAAATTGGGAAAACAAGATTAATAGACAATATATTAGTGGAGGTAGAATAATAATGATGCTTAACTTATTTAAAAGTAAGATACACAGAGCAACCGTAACAGAGGCCAATTTAAATTATGTAGGAAGTATTACAATAGATGAGGCTTTGATGGATGCAGCTGGTATTATTGAGAATGAACGTGTACAGGTTGTTAATATTAATAATGGTGCAAGACTTGAGACATATGTGATAAAAGGAGAAAGAAATAGTGGAGTAATATGTCTAAATGGAGCAGCAGCTAGATTAGTACAGCCAGGAGATAAAGTAATAATTATTGCATATTGTTGGGTTGACAAAGAAGAGGCAGAAAAACTAAAGCCAAAAGTAGTTTTTGTTGATGAGAATAATAAAATATTGGATGTTGCTAATAAAGAAGAACATGGAGAGATAAGATAAAGGCGAAATTTTTCGCCTTAATTTTTTAAATGTAACATTATTGATTAAAGGTGATGTGATATGAATATAAATTACATTCGAAAGAAAATAAGTAATAGAAAAGGTAGAGCTTTAGGAATAGAAAAAGATTTTAGTGTTTTACTACCTTTAATAAAGGTCAAAGATGAATTGCATATACTATACGAGGTGAGATCAAAAAAATTAGATACACAGCCTGGTGAAATTTCTTTCCCCGGAGGAATGGTAGAAAACGGTGAAACCTATAAAGATGCAGCTGTAAGAGAAACTATTGAAGAATTAAATATAGGTAAAGAAAATATTGCTATAATTGGTGAGTTAGATTATATAATGACGCCATTTAATATATCTATATATCCATTTGTTGGGTTATTGAAAGACTTAAAAACTGATAGTATAGACTTTAACTATGACGAAGTTGAAGAAATTTTTACAGTTCCTTTAAGCTTTTTTATAGAAAGTGAACCACTTAAATATTATATTCATATAGAACCACGAACAGACGATGATTTTCCATATCATTTGATACAAAATGGAAAAGATTATAACTGGAGGAAAGGCAAATATCCTGTTTACTTTTATAAATATGAGGATTATATAATATGGGGTATTACGGCAAGGATAACTAAAAATTTTATAGATATAATAAAATCTAGCACATAACAAATCGAGGGTATTAACCTCGATTTTGTTATTTTTCAGATATCCTTAGATAAAATTTATTTAATTAAATTATGGAAAGTTTAAAATATAATTTTCGTAATAGATTTTATCAAAATCTTTCTTAATTTGTTTAAAGTCAAAGCTTTTGTGCTTGTGAGAAAACTGCTACTGATTAAATATTATGAATATTCCGTATCATTGTGGAAATAAAATTGAACATTGTTAAGTAGAAATAAATTTAAAAAAATGGTAATATTAAATCAGACAGAACAATAAAAAACAATAAAAGTACTTATAAGCCAATATCGATAATGGTAAAAAGGAAATAAAGAAATTATTTAAAGGAATTGTAAGATGAATTAAATCATAGCCCAAATATTAAGTATTTTATCATTCCAAGTAAATTTATAATTATAATTAATCTTGTAATGTTAGGTTAATGTAAATTCTAAATAAAAATAGTTATATTTAAACCACCGGTGGATAAAAAAGCATAGATATATCTGAACATATTAGCATTAAACTTTATAAAATCTGTTAATTTATATTCTATTAGTGAAAAGGAAAACGCTTCATTATTAATTATTTAATAAAATAGAAGGAGGAAAAACATGAATGATTTAAAAGAAATTTTAAAGGACACAAGACAGCATCTTATGACAGGAGTTTCATACATGATACCATTCGTAGTTGCTGGGGGGATTTTATTAGCATTATCTGTAGCATTATATGGACAAGGGGCTGTACCTCCAGAAGGAACATGGCTCTATGACTTGTTCTTTATAGGTGTTAGAGGTTTTCAGTTAATGATACCGATATTAGCAGGCTTTATAGCATATTCAATTTCAGAGAGACCCGGGATTGCACCTGCGGCTATAGCAGCATATGTGGGTAATGAAATGGGAGCTGGATTTTTCGGGGCAATAATAGCTGGTTTACTAGGTGGAATAGTTGTATATTACTTAAAGAAAATTAAAGTTCCTGCAGTATTTAGATCAGTAATGCCTATATTTATCATACCGATAGTTGGTACATTTATTACAGCTGGATTAATGCAATGGGTTATAGGAGCACCAATAGCTTCTTTAACTGATGGATTAACAGCATGGTTAAAAGGTTTACAAAGTGGAAGTATTATTATATTAGCAATTATAATGGGTCTGATGGATGCATTTGACATGGGTGGCCCAGTAAATAAAGTTGCATATGCATTTACTATTATGGCTGTTTCACAAGGTCTGTATAAGATAGCTGCTATTAATGCAGTAGGTGTTGCGGTTCCACCTATAGGAATGGGCCTTGCTACTTTTTTAGCAAAAAATAAATATACTGAATCAGAGAGAGAAGCTGGTAAAGCATCAATATTAATGGGACTTGTTGGTATTACTGAAGGGGCTATTCCATTTGCAGCAGCAGACCCATTAAAAGTTATTCCATCTATAATGGTTGGTGCAGCAGCTGGTAGTGCTTTAGCTGCAATATTAGGTGCAGAAAATATGGTAGCTTGGGGAGGGTTTATTGTATTACCTGCAGTTACTGGCAAAATTCAATATATTATTTCTATATTAACAGGTTCAGTTGTTACAGCTATAATGGTAAACTTATTAAAGAAGCCTATTGAAGATAAAATTGATGAAAAATCTGATGTATCAAACATAGGAGAAGAAATTGATTTATCTTTTGAGTAAATATTATTTAAATTAAATATTATTAAAATATAGATATAATTAAAAATCAAACAAAGCTAATCTAGAATGGAGGCGGAAATATGAAAATAGTTGCAGTAACAGCATGCCCATCGGGAGTAGCCCATACCTATATGTCAGCTGAAGCTTTAGAGAGAGCTGCAAAGGCCAGAGGAATAGATATTAAGGTTGAAACTCAAGGTTCTATAGGAATTGAGAACAAGCTAACAATGGAAGATATAAAAGATGCAGATGTAGTTATTTTAACGAAAGACATTGGATTAAAGGAAACAGAAAGATTTAACGGTAAGACAATAGTTAGAGTAGGAGTAAGCGACTTAGTAAAGAAATCAGATAAGGTTATAGAAAAAATTGAGGCTCACATTAAGAACAAACATAATAAGTAATATTTCTATCTATAGAAGAGTATTTTAATTTAAAATACTCTTCTATAATGCAAAGATAAATATGGAAGACTAACTATAAAAAGAGGAGTAGTTTTTATGAAAACAATAAACTTTGCAATTATAGGATTTGGAAGTATAGCTAAGAATCATGTATTAGCTGTTTATGATGCCAACTTGCGATTTTCACTGCCATATAAATTAAATATAAGCCATATTGTAACTAGAAGACCAGTAGATATTCCACTTAATGGGGTCAAGAATGTATTAGATATTGAGGAAGTATTTAAAGAGGAAAGTGTCGATTTTATTGATATTTGTACTCCAAATGATTCTCATTACGAAATAGTTAAAAAAGCTGTTAAATTTGGCAAGGCAATTTATTGTGAAAAACCTCTTGCATCAAATTATAAGGATGCATTAAAAATGACCAATTTAGTCGAAGAAAATAATATAAAGAACTCTGTAGCACTAATGTATAGATTTATGCCTGCTGTAAGATTATTAAAAAGAGAGTTAAAAAGAGATACTATTGGAGATATAATAGATTTCAAAATAAGAACATATCATAAAAGTTATTTAAGTGAGAAGAAAAAAGGTACATGGAGAACACTGAAAGCTTCAGGTGGAGGTGCTTTATTAGATTTAGGGATTCATCTCATTGACTTAATTCATTTTACGCTAGGTGATATTGAAAGGGTAGATTGTAATACCAGAATATATTTTAGAGATAGAAATGAAGTAGATGAGATTGCTTATTGTAATTTATATTTAAAAAATGGTATCATTGGAAGTTTAGAGGTTTCGAGGATTTTTGCCGAAAGGAAACAAACAGATGATTATACTATTTTTGGAACTAAAGGTAGTATTAAAATAGATTTTACTAATCCATATGAAATAGAGATATATAAATATGAAAGTAACTCAACAGAAATTAAGTCAGTATCAACCACAGATAAAATTATGAAATATTATTCAGATAAAAGAAGTTCATTAGGGTTTTTTCAAAGCAGTCATACAGCTTCATTAATAAATTTTACAAACCTTATATTTGATAATAACAGTTCAGATATAAGTGCTAAATTCAAAGATGCTTTAAAATCTCAGAGAATAATTGAAGATGCATATAATCAATTAAAATAGGAAGGAAAATAGCTTAGACCTCTGTGTATACAGAGGTCTAAGCTATAGTTTGATACAACTAATTTAAAAGGTATATATCATAATAGTATAAAAGTTTTAATACATTAAAATAAACTATTTTACATTAATTGTTAACGTGTCCTTTCCATATACTTTAGTCCAATCATTAATAAATTGGTTAACACTCCAATCTGTAAGGGGATGCTCAAGCATTTTATCTAATATTTCGGGATTTACAGTAACAGAGTGTGCTCCAGCAAGAGAAACTAGATGTACCTGTTGAACGTTTTTAAAGGAAGCAGCTAAGACCTTAGAATCTAAATTATAATGCTCAAACAATTGAAGGATTTCCGTTACAACACCAATACCATTACCACTAATATTATCAATTCTGTTAACATAAGGTGCCACAAACTCCGCTCCAGCTTTTGCTGCCATTAGAGCCTGTTGAGCTGTAAAAATTGCTGTAGCAGTAATTTTTATTCCTTTGTTTTTAAGGATTTTCATAGCTTTTATTCCTTCATGGATAACAGGGATTTTAATATATAAATTCCCACCTATTACTTGGTTCAAGTATTCAGCTTCTTCAACCATTTTTTCTGCATTTGTACTAATTACTTGTACATGTAACATTGACTCTACGCCTATTATTTTTCTAATATCTTTTAGAATATCTAAAAAATTTCTTTTTTCTTTTGAAATAATTGTAGGGTTTGTAGTAACACCGTTCATAGGATATAAGTCATAAGCCTTTCTAATTGACTCTAAGTTTGCAGTATCTAATAAATATAGCATAAATATCTCTCCTTAGTTTTATATTTTGAATTTATATTCTTTTATACATTTTTTTATTGCTTCCTTTGAGTGAGAAAACTTTATTCCATATTTAGCAATTTTATCTGTGCAAAGACGAATATCTCTATGATGATTCTTATACTTTTCTGTATCATTTTCAAGTAATTCATCTATTCTATTTTCCAATCCAAGTTCTTTTAGTATTAAGCAAGAAATTTCATATCTATTTAAGTTATTTTGACTTCCTACATGATAGGTGCCATAAGGAATATTAAATATTTTTGAAAATTGATCTATGAGTTCATTAACATAAGTTAACCCTCGGTATTCATTACTAGTAACCTTTGTTTTTTTACCTTTTAGAGCAATCGATATAGTATTCCAAAGTATATTAGGAGACATACCACAATTTCTTTCAGGAAGCCCAAATAACCAAGTAAATCTTAAAATCCAAAGGTCATCTAATATTTCTTTTAGCAAGTTTTCAGCTTCTAATTTGTTTTTTCCGTACATTGTATCAGGTTGTGGAATATCTTCTTCTGTGTATGGACCACTTTTAAGATTTCCATTAAAAACTTGCTCTGTACTGATAAATATCATCTTTGCATTTGTTTCTTTACATGCTTTTGCAACGTTTAAAGCTCCAGTTACATTTACCTTATAAGCTATCTCAGGATTTTTATTACAAAAATCAGTACTTGCAATAGCGGCTGCATGAATAACATAGTCAGGATTGAATTCTTTAAATGTTTCCATTATCTTTTTTTCATCTGTGATGTCTAAATCAGGTACATCTGTAGATAATATTTCATAGGAATCCTTGTATCTTTTAGTAAACCTTGAACAAAAGAAACCATTTCCACCGGTTAATAAGATTTTCTCCATTAAATCACCTCATCAAAATTTATATTAACCACCAACAACAACATTAAGACATTCATTTTTCATTTTATTTTTTATTTTCTGTATCAGTTTATCTGATGGAACAGGAACATCTTTAAGTTTATATTCCTTGTTTAAAAGCTGATACTTATTGCTTCCATATTGATGAAATGGTAATATATGAATTTCTTTTAAACCTAATTTTTTGACAAATTTAATTATTTCTTCTATGTTTTCATCATCTAAAGTATAACCGGGTATTAGAGGAATTCTTGGTATAACTTTTTTTCCCATTTCAACTAAGATTTTAAAATTGTTTTTTATAAGATCAATGTCTGCACCCAATATCTGCTTAGATTTATTCTTATCCATTATTTTAAGATCAAAAAGTATCAAATCTAAGTAATTAGCAAAATCAATAAGGTCTTCGGTCTTGCCTTGACCACTAGTTTCAATAGCGGTGTGTATCCCTAATTTTTTTAGTTCTTTCAGTAGTTGTTTTACAAATTTAGGTTGTGATAAAACTTCACCACCAGAAAGAGTTACACCACCATTCGAAGTATAGTAAAAAACATTATCTTTCATAATTTCATCTAGAATTTCTTGAATAGTCATATACTTACCAAACTCTGTAATTGCTCCTGATGGGCACTCATATAAATCAAAGCTACAGTGTTTACAATGTATACACTTAGAATTTATTTTTACTTTTTGAATTTTAAAGCTTAAACATTCTGGATTGCAGCACCATGGGCATCTAAGTGGACAACCTTTAAAAAATACAATTGTTCTAATTCCTGTACCATCATGAAGGGAATATCTTTGAATATTTGATATTAATCCTTTCAAATAATCACTTCCTATAAATTGTGTTCAGTTCTTTTTATTATGTCATCTTGGATTTCCTTGCTTAGCTCTGTAAAGAAGGCACTATAACCTGCTACCCTTACTACTAAGCCCTTATAATCATTTGGATTAATTTGTGCTTTTCTTAGTGTATCAACAGAAATAACGTTGAATTGCACATGTTGTATTTTTAGTTTCATAAATGCTAAAAGGAAATCAGAAAGTTTGTTGATACCGTCATTATTTTCGAGTGATTTAGGGTTGAATTTAATATTTAAAAGACTACCATTTGTTGTTAAGTAGTTGTCAAGCTTGCTTACACTCTTTAATATAGCACTAGGGCCAAGTATATCTCTACCAACCATAGGGGAGAGACCTCCATCAGCAAGTTGTTCTTTTTCTTTTCTACCATCAGGAGTTGCTCCAACTGCTTCGCCAAGAGGAATATGGGCTGAAACTGTATAGCAGCCAGGGATAAAGAATCCGTCTCTTGGATTTCTATATTTTTCAACAGTCTTTGAATAATATCTAAGTATATCTGAACCTATGTTATCTACTTCGTCATTATCATTACCATATTTATCGTACTTGTTAATTAATCTAACCCTTAATTTTTCGTATTTTTCACCTTCAAAGTTGCTTTCCAGAGCTTTTATTAATTCGCTAAAGGAAAGTCTTTTTTCTTCAAAAACAATCTTTTTAAGAGCATATAGTGAATCGCTTAAATTTGCTATACCGATACCCTGTACACCAGAAAAATTATATTTTGCACCACCATAGGTTATATCTTTTCCTTTTTCTAAACAACTATCAATAAAGCATGATAATAGCGGAACAGGGGCAAATTCTCTATGTCCAATGTCAACAATATTGCTACCAGTTACCATTAGTTTTACATATTTATCTATTTTTTCTTTAATTTTATCTATTATAAGGTCAAATGTAACATCTTCATTGTACCGATTTTCCTTTAGAGTAATCTCCATAAGTTTTAGTAAGTTAAACAAAGCTATATCATGAAGACCGTAGGTTTTACCTGGTATTGTTAGTTCAACACATCCGACGACAGAATAATCTCTAGCATCCTCTAAACTAACCCCTCTGTTTAAAAATCCAGGAATGTTTACTTCGTCATTAAATACTTGAGGTATTCCTGTGCCAAGTCTTATTGTTTCAGCTGTTTTATTTAAAAAAGGTCTTTCTATAAACTCATTTATTCTTACACCTATGTTAGGCTGAGGCAATCGGATGTCATGATATGTGTCCAAAACAAGAAAAGATAATTCATTTACTGCACTGCGACCATTAGCTGTAAGTCCACCAAGGGTTATTGTATATCCGGTAGGAAAACCAGCAAAGTACTTAGCACTATTACTGCTTCTTATTAAAACTACATCATTTGTTTTAATCCATAAACATAATAGAATTTCTCTAAGTTTTTCTTTAGATATACCTCTTTCTATATCATGTTTGTAGAATGGGTACATATATTTGTCAAAACGACCTAATGATAATGAACTTGCATTAGATTCATATTGAAGAATAACACATAAATACCATAATAATTGGCAAGCTTCATAGAAAGATTCAGGCTTTTCTTTAGAAATTTTTGTTGAGATTCTTGCGATTTCTAAAAGCTCACGCTTTCTTTCTTCATTTGATTCCTTTTCTGCATAAGATTCTGCTAATTTTGCATATCTTAAAATATGTCTTTGGGAAGCCTCAAGAACGATTAAGGCAGCTCTATAAAAATTATTATCTGGATGTTTTTGTAACAGTAATGAAGTCTCATCAATAATTTTTCCAAGTCCCTTACTTAATAGACTTTCAAAGTTTGCAATAATATGTCCTTGCCCCTTGTCGGTTTGATTTAGTTTAACAATTTTTAATTCTATTGGTTCTTTCACTTCAGGAGTTAATTTAGCATTAATAAAATCTTTTAAGGATTTCCCTTTCCAGTAAGGGTAGAGGATTTCCCTATATATTTTTTTGTCTTCTTGTGATATGAAAAATTTATCCTGAGGCCTACTTTCTAATATATCAAGTTCATCGTAAATCCAATAAGGATCCATTTCAGGAGAGATGATCCCACTTCTAGGCTTTATTGTTCTATTACCGACTATAAGTTCGCCATCTCTTATGGAAATCTTTACATTGTCAAGTATATGAGCTGTAGCTTTTGCTCTACGTATAATCGTTGGTTCTCCTTCAGTTTTCTTATAGCTTTCAGTATATAATAAAGCTCTTTCAATGGAAACCTCTCTTTTGTTTTCAAAAAGTTGTTTTTTTAGCAATTCAATTCTTTCATATATTGTCAACCTATTCTTACCTCCTTTCAAAAATTTAATATTATTGTTTTGTATTATTGTTTATTGTTTTATATTATTGTATAATTAAACAAAATAAAATTCAAGTATGAATTTTATTAGAGTTGAATGTTTATTATATATTTGTTATTAATATATTAGAGAGGGGTAGTATTTTGAAAGATTATGAAAGAGTATTAAAGGAAATTAAAAAGCAAGAAGAAACACTACAATTCAATGAATTTAATAGTAAAATAGCTTTAGAAGTTGGATTGCTTTTAATTGAGAAAGCAAAAAAAGAAAAGAAATCTATATCAATTGATATAACAAAAAGTGGACATCAATTATTTCATTATTCTTTTGATGGAACTTCGCCGGATAACGATCAATGGATTTTAAGAAAAAATAATGTAGTTAATAGATTCTATAGGAGCTCATTATATATAGGCACAAAACTAAAGATGGAAGGGAAGACAATTGAAGAAAAATATCATATTCCTTCCAAAGATTATTCTCCTTATGGAGGTGCGTTTCCAATTATTATTAAAAATATTGGAGTAGTGGGTAGTATAACGGTATCGGGTTTAAAGCAAGAAGAAGATCATATGTTTGTTGTAAGAGTTTTAGAAGAATATTTAAGCAGATAAATATCATTTGAATAAAGTAGTATAACTCATGTTATCAATAAATTCATACCAAATGAAGAGTCTTTGCAAGCAGGATAGATAATAAGATGATGGAGGTGTGATTATTTGTTTGCAGAAGAAAGATTAGATCAAATAATAAAGCTATTAAATCAAAATGGAAAAATTATTGTTAAGGAGTTAAGTAAAAGATTTAACGTAACTGAAGATTGTATAAGAAAGGATCTTAAAAGTTTAGAAAAGAAAGGGATAATTAAAAGAACATATGGTGGAGCTGTACTTAAGAGAATAGCTGCACAAAATAGTAATATCATTAATAGAAAAAATATCAATATAGAAGCAAAGAAAAAAATAGCTGAAAAAGCATTTGATATTATTAAGCCTAGAGAAACAATTTTTCTTGATATATCAACAACAAATATATTAATAGCTGAAAGAATTGCAAATAGCAATAAAAGACTTACAGTAATAACAAATATGATAGACATTATCAACGCTTTTTCTAATAGTGATTATGTAGAAGTAATAGGAATTGGAGGAGTATTCAACAAAGAGCTAAATGGATTTATAGGCTCAACGGCTATAGAAAGTATAGCTAAATATAAAGTCGATAGGGCTTTTATAGGTAGTTGTGGTGTAAATACCTTTGACAAGAGTATTACAACTTTTTATATCGAAGATGGGAATACAAAAAAAGCAATTATACAATCGGGTAAAAAGGTATATTTAGTCATGGAAAATAAGAAATTCTATTTTGATGGAACATATAAATTTGCAGATATTTATGATATAGATGCAATTATTGTAGATGAAAAGCCAGAGGAAAAAATCTGTAATGTTTTAGCAGAAATCAATGTGGAGATTATTTAAAGCATTTCTTATTAAGAAATCCATTTGAAGATGGATGTATCAAATCTGTTATTAAACCAGTTGAAGAATGGTTAAATAGTGTATAAAAAACCTCGCATTTTGCGAGGCTTTTACACTAATTTAACCATGTGATATACTTTTTTTCCCTTTCTAATAATTAACTTATCATCTGTAAAATTGCTTTCATTTATTACAAGGTCTGAATCTGTAACTCTTTCGTTTTCTATATATATACCACCTTGCTTAATTAGTCTTCTACCTTCTCCTCTTGAAGAAGTAAGACCGGTTTCAATTAATAAGCTTAAGATATCCATACCTTCAATAAGTTTATCTTTACTAATTTCAGTTGTAGGCATATTTTCCAAATCGCCTTTTCCTCCGAAAAGTGCCTTTGCTGCTTTTTCAGCTTTTTTAGCCTCTTCTTCACCATGAACTAGTTTAGTAACTTCATATGCAAGAACTTCTTTTGCTTTATTTATTTCTGCACCTTCAAGAGAACCCAATTTTCTTACTTCATCCATTGGTAAGAAAGTTAATAGAGCAAGACATTTTTCTACATCTCTATCATCTATATTTCTCCAGTATTGATAGAAGTCATAAGGTGAAGTTTTATTAGGATCTAGCCATACTGCTCCAGATTCTGTTTTACCCATTTTCTTACCTTCGCTAGTTGTCAGCAGTTTAAATGTCAAACCGTATACAGAAGCACCTTCAACTCTTCTTACTAAGTCGACACCACCTAATATATTAGACCATTGGTCACTACCACCAAGTTCTAATTTGCAATTATATTTTCTATAAAGCTCTAAGAAGTCGTATGATTGCATTAGCATATAATTGAACTCTAAGAATGAAAGGCCTCTTTCTAGTCTGGTTTTGAAGCATTCAGCTGTAAGCATTCTATTTACAGAGAAATGTCTTCCGATTTCTCTTAAGAAATCTATATAATTTAAATTAGTTAACCAATCGGCATTGTTTAAAAGTAGTGCTTTATCTTCTCCAAAATCGATAAACTTTGAAAACTGTTTTTTAAAGGATTCAGCATTTTTATTAATTTGCTCTCTAGTAAGCATTTTTCTCATTTCAGTTTTACCTGTTGGATCGCCTACTAAAGCAGTACCTCCACCAATTACAGCAATTGGCCTATGACCTGCTCTTTGCATATGCATCATAACCATTACTTGAATAAAGTGACCTACATGAAGGCTGTCGGCTGTAGGGTCAAATCCAATATAAAAAGTTACAGATTCTTTTCCTAAAAGTTCTCTTATTTCATCTTCATGAGTGGCTTGCTCAATAAAACCTCTTTCTTTCAAAATGTCATAAACATTTGTCATTAAAATCCCTCCTTTTTGTTTTTGAGTTACCAGTGGATAGGGAACAGAGGACAGCTTATTACAATTAGCAATTAATAACTCAAATCAAATATCTGTACTCTGTTAACTAATAAAATAACAAAAGGTCTTCTATCCGTATAAGGACGGAGGAAGACCCGTGGTACCACCTTATTTCGCATCAAAGATGCCTCTTAGCCACTATAACGTGTGGCTTACGCAATGCTTTCACATTGAAACTCCAGAGTGTAATTCGCCTCTTTATGTACTGCAGACTTTTCACCAACCAGTCTGCTCTCTGAATTGTAACCATAAAGAGCTACTATCTCCTTCATAGTTATAATATATTTTTCTATTTAAAAACAAGTACAAATAAAAGAAATTTGGAACATAAGTACTTTATATGTAATCGTTTTTTAATATACTAATATATGTATATTAAATTTGTCAAGTGCATACTTCTATTTATCAATTAATAAATATATATATATATTGCACTAAAAAATTTAATATCATACAATAAAATTATAAAATTTCAAAAGAAACCATGTCTGTATAAACCTAAATAAAGGTTTTATGGAGGTGGTTTGTTTGAAACATAAATTTCAGTATGTGGATTTTGTACAAGCAATAAAAGAAAATAACTTACCACGCAAATATTATCCTTTTAACAACAAAAATAACATTGAAAGAATAATTAAAATACTTCCCAGACCATGGGTTGTTTTTTTGGGTTCAGGGGACTATCATTATCTAAGCTACTTTTTAATTAAAAACCTTTATAAGAAGCCATATCTTATTTTATTTGACAATCATTTCGATATGAATTATTCTCCAGATGAAATGCTTTCTTGTGGTTCGTGGGTACGTGAAGCTTTAATGGACAATTTAATAAGAGGAGTTTTAGTTATAGGAGCATCTTCTACGTCAAAGCCTAAAAAATTTTGGCATCCCAAAATAGTTCACATTACAAATTATAGCGATATGATTGATTTAAATAAGTACAAAAATATATTCAAATATGATTTATATATTAGTATTGATAAGGATGTATTAGATTCATCTGTATTAAAAACTGACTGGGATCAAGGTAAAATGAAAGAGGATACTTTATTAAGGTGGTTATTCGAGATTAATTCAAAAGGAAAAGTAGTAGGAGTAGACCTGTGTGGAGATATTAAACAAGATCCTATATCAGAGCTAATAGACATAAATAATAAAAAAGCTCATGAGAGAATTAATAGAAAAATAATAAGCTTATTTACAGAAAACTATTCAAAAACTGCATAAAATTCAAATTGAGGGACATAAAAATCCCTCAATTTTTTATAATCCATAGGAAATTATATTCCTTGTTAAACTGTGGATAATTTTGAATATAATTTCTGTTTATGGATTTCAACAAAATTTTCCTTAGTTTATTTAAATCGAAGATTTTGTTCCTATTCTTCTACTTTTATTTCTTTACTATTTTCCCATAAACCGTGTAAATTGCAATAGCTTAATGCATAAATAGTACCAGATTTGTTTAATTTGATATGAGTTGTTATAACAGGTTCATTTAGAATATTGTTTTCACCATGAGCAGTAAAATTAAAAGTTCCTAATTCAACAGGAAATTTACTGTCTTCAGGTAAATAGAAAACTTTAATCCATGAAATATGATGTTCTAATGTATTTGGATGTTTTATTTCTTCTCCAACTAAAACTTTTAGTTCGATTTCTTCATTTGGTCTAATTTTTTCAGGAATCTGAATTACAGGAACGTGTTTTTCGTTTTTCCAGTCACCACTTTGTAATAACTGTCCTAATGATTTCATATTTAACCCTCCTTTATTAGTAAATCTAACATTTTTATACCCAAACAAAAAAAAATAACACATTTTAAATTAAAATATCTGATAAAATATTATTATCTGATAAAATATAGAATAAATGTAATAGGAGCGATGTTATGTCAAAAGTAGAATTAATAGCTACAACAACATTTGGTCTTGAATCAGTTGTTAAGAAGGAAGTTCAAAATTTAGGTTATACAGATATAAAGGTTGAAAATGGTAAAGTTATGTTTACAGCAGATGAATCTGCTATACCTAGAGCTAATCTTTGGCTTAGGTCAGCTGACAGAGTTTTATTAAAAATGGGAGAGTTTAAAGCTTTAACTTTTGAAGAATTATTTGAAAAGACTAAAGCATTACCTTGGGAAGAATGGATAACAGAAGATGGCGAATTTACTGTAACAGGTAAATCAGTAAAGTCAAAATTATTTAGTGTATCTGATTGTCAAGCTATAGTAAAAAAGGCAGTAGTAGAAAAATTAAAAACTAAATATAAAACTGAATGGTTTAAGGAAACTGGACCGAAATTTACAATTCAAGTTTCACTTTTAAAGGATATAGCTACACTGACAATAGATACAAGTGGAGAGGGGTTACATAAGAGAGGTTATAGAGTAAATCAAGTTGAAGCACCTCTTAAAGAAACTTTAGCTGCGGCTTTAGTACAGTTAAGTTATTGGAGTCAGGATAGAGTTTTACTAGACCCATTTTGTGGGTCAGGTACTATACCGATTGAAGCAGCTATGATTGGTAAAAATATAGCACCAGGATTACAAAGAAGCTTTGCTTCTGAACAATGGCCTAGAGTAGGCAAACAATTATGGAAAGAAGCTAGAGTCGAGGCACTAAAATTAATCAAACAAGACGTAAAATTAAATATTTTAGCTTCGGATATTAATAAACAAGCTATTAAGATAGCTAAGGAAAATGCTTTTGAAGCAGGTGTTGATGATTGTATAAAGTTTAATATTATGGATGCTACAGAGATTAATATTAAGGACAAATATGGAGTTATCATTTGTAATCCTCCATATGGTGAAAGGCTTGGAGAAGAAAATGAAGTTAATAAATTATATAAAAAATTGGGTAAGGCTTTTTTAAAACTTGATACATGGTCAATATATGTGTTGACTTCTAATGATAAATTTGAAAAAATGTTTGGCAGGAAAGCTGATAAAAAAAGAAAATTATATAATGGAAGAATTAAAGTAGATTATTATCAATTTCACGGGCCTAGGCCACCGAAAAACCAATAGAGATTTATGTATAACTTAACATAGGGGGTATTAGTTAAATATATAATGAGGTGATTATATGGATATAACTAAGGATGTATGTAAAAGATGTAAAGGGAGATATTGTACAACTAAAGTATCTATTTTTTCTATACTTCAGCAGAAACAACTAAAAGAAATAACAGATGTTATTATAAGAAAAGAATATAAAAAAGGTACTATGATTTTCCTAGAAGGGGATGTATCAGACAAACTGTATTTAATTACAAAAGGTAAAATTAAAATATTTAGATATACAAAAGAGGGAAAAGAGCAGATATTGTATATTATGTCTGAAGGTGACTTTGTAGGTGATTTAAGTTTGCTTAAAAAGGAAAGATTTAAATTTAATGCAGAAGCTTTAGAAGATGTAAAACTATGTATTTTAACTAAAGAGGACTTTGATAGAATACTAAAAAAGAACCCAGAAATAGCATTGAAAATAATGGAAGTTTTATATGATAGAATTATTGCATTGGAGGATTCAGTTCAAAGACTAGGCACAAAAGATGCTGAATCTAGACTTGCGGGGTTGTTACTTAGCTTAATAAAGGATTTTGGAAAACCTACAGATAAAGGTATAGAGTTAGATATTCCTCTTAACAGAGAAGATATGGCTAATTATATAGGAGTTACAAGAGAAACGATAAGTAGGAAGTTAAGTAGCCTTCAAGAAGAAGGGATTATAGAGGTTGTAGGCAGTAAGAAAATTATAATTAAGAATTTAGAGGAACTAGAGTATTTATCATAAACCCCACTTTTTAGTGGGGTTTTAGCTTGTTGACAAAGTTATATTTATAAATGAATTAAAAAATAATGCTCATAGACAAATCTTTAGAGAAAACTAGGATTCATAATTTTGAAAAATCCTAACGCACCTAATCAAGACGTCGTATCTTATAGGATGCTGGTTTGACATCCTGTCAAACCTACGGATTTTTCTAAAATTATTCATCAAGTTTTCTTTGCTAAAGCTTTGTAATTATTCGCTTTTATTTTTTAATTTTTTGTCTATAGTCTGAAACTCCACTTTTTAGTGGGGTTTTTTGATTTATATCACATACAAATAGTCTGCTGTTTAATATAATTAAGTTACAAAATAAGAGAAAGGGGTTTTAAGTATGGCGGTTAGAAAAATTGTTCAGATAGATGAAGAAAAATGCAATGGTTGTGGATTGTGTGTACCAGGATGTGCAGAAGGAGCAATTAAAATTATTAATGGAAAAGCTAAGTTAGTAGCTGATAATTTATGTGATGGATTAGGGAACTGTATAGGGCATTGTCCACAGGGAGCTATAAAAATAATTGAAAGAGAAGCAGAAGAGTTTGATGAAAAAGCAGTAGAAAAGCATCTTGGTCATCATCAAGGTGGCGGATGTCCAGGAAGTAGAGCGATGACAATTAATAGAAAAGAAGAAGTTAATGATAATGTGGCTGTAACTTCTCAAGATATTGAGATTAGCATAAAACCACAATTAAATCAGTGGCCTGTACAGCTAATGCTTGTTCCAGAAAGAGCTTCATATTGGGATGGGAAGGAACTTTTAGTTACAGCTGATTGTGTACCATTCGCATATCCAAATTATCATTTAGATTTACTTAAAGGTAAGTCTGTAGCTATTGGATGTCCAAAACTTGATGATATTGGATACTATATAGAAAAGCTGACTAATATAATAAGATATAATGATATAAAAGGAATAACAGTTGCATATATGGAAGTACCATGCTGTAGAGGAATAGTTATGGCTGTTGATGAAGCGGTAAGAAGATCAGGAAAAAATATAGAAGTGAAAAAGATAGAGATAAGTATAGATGGAAGAAAAAAATAAATTAATTAAAGAAAGGTCCTTAGAAGGGCCTTTCTTTGATGACTTTTTTTTGCCATTTTCCAGTCATATAAATTACAAGACCTACTAGACAAATAATTGCATTACTTAAAACCATAGCAAACCATACTGAATTAGTGCCTAAAGCAGTGAACTTTTTAAATAATACTATAAGAGGAATCCTAAGCCCCCAAAGCCTGCCCATCATTAATATCATAGCAGAGATAGTGTGTCCAGAGCCTTGGAAAGTGCCTATAAAAATTTGAAAAAACCCCATAAAAGGAAGAGAAGCAGAGATTAATTTTAAGTAATAGGTACCTTGACTTAAAACTTCAGGATCATTAGTAAACAAATCAATTATTTTTTCAGCGAATGTGAATAATACTGAGCCACCAACAACTAAAAAAATTGTTGTTAATATAGTACTAGTTTTTACAGCTTTTTTAGCTCTATCTATATTATTTGCTCCTAGATTTTGGCCAATAATAGTAGCTAAAGCACTTCCTATACCCATGGCAGGCATTAGGACAAGCGAGTTAATTCTATTGCCTATACCAAAAGCAGCCATAGTAGAGTTTCCAAAAGATATAATAAAGACATTTAAAATAGCAAAACCGAAGGCTGTAGTTGATTGGCCTATTGAAGAAGGTAAACCGATTTTAATCAGCTTTGTAAGTACTACTTTATTGATGTGTAAATGTTTTATGTTCAGATGAATACCATCAGTTTTTGTAAATAGTGCATATACAGCATAAAATGCAAAAATACCTCTTGCTATAACTGTCGCTATTGCAGCACCTTTAATACCCATATTAAATACGAAAATAAAAATTGGGTCTAAAATCATATTTAAAGCTACAGATGCAGTAGAATATTTCATAGGTGTAATAGTATCTCCTTGTCCTTGTTTGATGGAATTAAAAGCGAAGAATATAAACATAGTTGGCATACCAAGAAAAATTATTCTAAGAAAATCTGCTGCATTTGTGAGTAATTGTCCTTCTCCTCCCATAGCTTTTACAATGTTATGAGATAAAAGTGAACCTATAATGCCTAAAAATAAAGAAAAGACAAAAGAAAATGATATTATTTGACCTGCTACATCAGTAGCATCATTAAGATTATCAGAACCTACATATTGAGAAATGAGGGCTGTACCTGCAATAGATACACCTATACCTAGAGACATCAAAAGAAATATTATTGGCCAAACAAGAGTCATTGCTGCAACTTCTGTAGAACCTAGCTTACTCACCCAAAATGTGTCAGTTAGGTTGTATATAGTTTGCACAAAATTATTAAACATGATTGGCAACGATAAGGTTAATATTACTTTAGGCATACTACCATTTAGGATAAGCTCTCGCTTTTTGTTATAATCCATAGTATTCCTCCAATTAAATTACTAAATTATATTATACCACTAATTATTTCGAGTATCAAAATAATTTATTAGTGTGTAATTATTGTTGATTTTTTCAAATATGTAATATAATATAATTAAATTGGTATTTAGGAGGGGTTAATATGATAGTTTCCCATGTAAAGAATATTGAGGGTATAAAAATAGAAAATCCTCAGGTAAAAGATGCAACAATGAAAGTGTTAATTTCACCTAAAGAGGGTTGGGAAGGACATGTAATGCGTGTGTTTGAGATAGGAAAAGGAGGATATACTCCAAGACATACTCATGATTGGCCGCATATTAATTACATAATAAAGGGCAAAGGAATGCTACACCTAGATGGAAAAGATTATGAGCTTGAGCCAGGTTCGTTTGCATATGTACCAGCTGGTAAACTTCATCAGTTTAAAAATATTGGCGAAGAAGAATTTGCTTTTATTTGTATAGTACCTGAAAAAGGACATCAATAGTAGAAAAAGGGAATAAAGAAAATTTAGTTGTATTATTGCAAAAGATTATGAAACAGATTTCTAGACTTAAAAACTTTAACTTTAAAGGCCAAGTTAGTAATAAAGTCATAGAATTAGGAGGGACGTGTCATATCCTCCTTTTTTTAATTCTTAATTTTTTCTATCTTAGATTTAGATAATATATTTTTATCACAAGCTTCAATAGTATCTATATTAGGCGCAACTATATATAAAATGATAGTCATTTTATAATTACTAAAATATTTTGCATAAATTCTACCTTTTAGTTTTACTAATGGAAAATCCTCTCCAGAATAATTAGCAGGTGGTTTGCCGTATTGTATATATCCTAAATGATTTTTTCTATATTTATGATTTGGACCATTTGTGACTACTGTTGAATCGATTTTAACCCAACCTTTTATACCTAAATAATCTATATTGTATTTTATTTTATCAATTTTACTTTTAAAATGGATTTTATATTCAGGACAGCCTAAAGATGGTAGAACTAATCTGGTTTGATCATATCTGGGTATAGATTCTAATTCTTCTATTTTAACTTTTCCATTAATATCAAAACCATAAGGAGTATCTGGATTTTCATTATTGTATATAACATACCCTCCGTAAAAACTACTGTAATAAGGAGAATCTGGGTCATAATAGTTGGATAAACCCTTTCTGAATTTAAAATATCCAAAATTATAAAAAATAGTTAAAGACAACTTTTTTCCAGTGTACTTTGAGAATCCTTCATTATCATTAAAAGTCAACACAAAGGGATACCAGTCTTTTTCTTTTGTGATAAGACCACCAGGAATATAGAATTTAATATTCCTTTTATAAGTTATACTATTTAATCTATTATAATGGCTGTACGGATACATAATAATATAACTTTTTAAAGTATTATATATATTTGTTTTTGCAAAAAATAAAATACATAATATCAATGAAAAGAAAAATAGCTTTTTTCTCATACTCATCACTCGAAAATAGAATTTTATTTAATATATAGTATATCCGAAAATTAATTTAGAGTATTATATATTTAAAACAAACCTTTTAAATGCAAATTACTTGCATTTAGGTTATTCTGATGATATATTTTTTTTAGAAATATCTTGTTGTTGTAACGTTCTCAAATTTTAATAGGAGGGGTCATTTTGGCTAAGAGAATTATAAGTTTAATACTAATATCTATGCTTATTTTTGCTGTTGGTTGCATAAGTGAAGATATAAAAACAGAAGGACAGAATACAGAAGACAAACTAAAAGTATATGCAAGTATTTATCCTATGTATGATTTTGCGAACAATATAGGAAAAGATAAGATAGAATTACATTTGATGATTCCTCCAGGGGCTCAGCCACATGATTGGGAGCCAACTGCAAAGCTTATGACTAAATTGGAAAATGCAGATGTATTTATATACAATGGAGTTATGCTGGAGCCATGGGCTGAGAAACTTTTAAATACTATAGATAATAAAAATCTTATTGTTGTAAAAGCTTCTGAAAATGTAGAACTTATAAATGTTCAAGATCATTATATTCATGAACATGAAGAAGAAAAAAAACATCATCATGGAGAATATGATCCGCATGTATGGTTAGATCCTATTAGAGCTATGAAGCAGGCAGAAAATATAAAGAATGCATTTATAAAAGCAGATTATAAAAATAAAGATTTCTATGAAAAGAATTTTAAAGAGTTTGCTGAAAAGTTAAGAGCATTAGATGAAAAATATAAAATAGAATTAAGCAAAGTTAAAAACAGAGAAATTGTAGTATCACATGCAGCATTTGGATATATGGCAAATAGATATGGACTAATACAAATTGCAATCAGAGGACTTAATCCAGAGGAAGAACCTAGTGCTGCTAAACTATCAGAGATTGCTGATATTATGAAAGATAAAAAAATAAAATATATATATTTTGAAACATTAACAAGTCCTAGATTAGCAGAAGTTTTAGCTCGAGAAGTTGGTGCAAAAACTGCTGTGTTAAATCCAATTGGGGGGTTAACGAAAGAAGAAATGGATTTAGGCAAGGATTATTTGAAAACAATGGAAGAAAATCTTGAAACACTAATAAGAACTTTGGGTGAATAATATGAAGGCTATAGTAAGTATTAAAAGTTTATTTTTTGGTTATAGAGAAAAAATGATATTAGAGGATATAAATTTAGATATTTATGAAGGAGATTATATAGGTATAGTAGGACCAAATGGTTCTGGTAAAAGTACGTTAATAAAACTTATGCTAAATATTTTAAAGCCTGTAAAAGGTGAAATTAAATTATTTGATCAGGATATAAAAAAGTTCCACGATTGGGATAAGGTTGGTTATGTTGCTCAGAAATCAAATTCGTTTAATAAGAAGTTTCCTGCCACTGTAGAGGAAGTTGTTGCATCGAATCTATACCCTAAAATTGGGCTTTTTAAGTCAATTAAACGAAATCATTTAGAATTAGTTCATAACACTCTTAAAATTGTTAATATGGAAAAGTATAAAAGTAAATTAATTGGAGATTTATCGGGTGGTCAGCAGCAAAGAGTTTTTATAGCTAGAGCTTTAGTTAATTCTCCGAAAGTAATTTTCTTAGATGAGCCTACTGTAGGCATAGATATAAAATCACAGGAAGAATTCTATAAACTGCTGGACAAATTAAATAGCGAGATGAAAATTACAATAGTTATGGTTACTCATGATGTTGGTGTTATTAGTGATAGAGTAAAAAAAGTTGCATGCATAGGAAATAGAAAATTAATAATACATGATAAAAGTTCTAAAACTTAATTTCATGAATTAGGAAACTATAGCAAGTATTAGAGTCAGAAAATTAGAGAAGGAGTATAAGCTATGATAGATTTGCTTAGGTATAGTTTCATGCAAAGAGCTTTAGCTGCAGGGATGATAATAGGTATAATATGTCCTCTTATTGGAATTTTTGTTGTCTTAAGAAGAATGTCTTTAATTGGAGATAGCTTGTCTCATGTAGCTCTATCAGGAGTGGCAGCAGGATTATTAGTAGGATTTTACCCTTTAGGTACAGCTTTATTGTTTTCTGCATCGGCAGCTTTGGCTATAGAAAAATTAAGAAAAAGCTATGAAGATTTTGCCGAATTAGCGATAGCGATTATATTGTCTTTAGGGATAAGTGTTGCAGTTGTATTAATTAGTTTTGCAAAGTCGCTTAATGTAGATTTGATGAGTTATTTATTCGGTAGTATTATAACTGTTAGTAAAACAGATGTACATATGATAATGGGATTAGGATTAATTATAGTGGTTTTTGTAAAACTATTTTATAAAGAGCTTTTCTTTATAACTTTTGATGAAGAAGCAGCAAAAATTGCTGGTGTTCCAGTAGGAATAGTTAATTTACTTTTTATTGTTTTAGTTGCGATGACAATAACAGTTTCAATGAGAATAGTTGGAATATTGTTAGTATCTTCGATGATGGTTATGCCAGTAGCAACTAGCCTTCAAATAGCTAGAAGTTTTAAACAAGCTACTTTTTTTTCTATAATATTTGCAGAAATATCAGTTGTATTTGGGATTTTTATTTCATATTATCTTGAAATAGCTTCAGGTGGAACTATTGTGTTGTTTTCTGTATTAATGCTAATTTTAACTATCATGTTAAAAAATCTAATTCTCAAAATAAAACTAAAAAAAGCTTTAAGTAATAGTTAAAACTAGGGTAGTTTATTAGCTACCTTTATTTTTTTACATTTATCACAGTATCCGTACAGTTCGAATTTATGATCCGTTAGTATAAAATTTTTCTTATTTACTTCCGATAGAATTTTATCTAACGGGCAAAAATTTATAAATTCTGTTTTACCACATTTTTTACAAATGATGTGGTGATGGTGCGAATCATTTTGTATTAGCTCGAATATAGATGTATTATTTTTTATATTAGTTCTATGGATTATATTGAGCTTAATAAGGATTTCTAAGTTGCGATAAATTGTAGAAAAATTGGTTTGAGGACATTTTTCCTTAGATTTTAGGAAAATCTCTTCTGCTGTTAAAAAATTGTCTTTATTTTCGAATAGAACTTCTATAATTGCTCTTCTCTGATTAGTTAACTTTAAGCCTTTTTCCTTTAATCTTTTTTCTATCGATTCTATCGTAATCATATAATTCAACTCCTGTAGATTGTCGTATTAAAAATATTTTATAATAATTTATGCTAAATTTTAACCCTAAGATATAGAAACTTATGTTCTTATGGTATAATGGAATAAATGTAGTACTTTTTTTAGTAAGTAAAGAGGTAAAATTATTACATAAGGGGTGGGGCTTATGTTGAAAGAAGGTTTGAAGCAAGGTGAAAAGATAGAAATTCATCAAAGATTATCTTATGACATACTAGATGGCATGATTGATTGGGTTAGAGTGATTGATAGAGATGGAACAATAATATACGCTAATAAAACTATGAAAGAAGAATTAGGAGAAGATATAGTAGGTAGCAAGTGTTATGCTGCATTAAAAAAACCTTGTCACTGTAGGACATGTATTACTGAAACTACAATAGATACTGGGGAAATATTAGAGAAAGAAGAAATCATAAACGACAGAATTTTTGCTGTGAAAAGCTCTCCTGTTCGAGATAATCAAGGTAATATTTATGCGGCAGTTGAAGTTTTTAGAGATGTTACGAAAGAAAGGAAGCTTGAATTTGAGCTCATTGAAAAAAACCAAAAAATGCGCAGCGAATTGGCATTTGCACGTAAATTACAAGAAAGGATATTGCCTAAAAAGGGAATATATGGAAATTTACTCATAGACTACATATACAATCCTTCAGAAATGTTAAGTGGTGATATGTTTGATATATTTAACATTGATGATGAGAATGTAGGTGTATATATAAGCGATGTTGTGGGACATGGGGTATCTGCTTCTATGATAACTATGTTTGTAAAGCAAAGTATGAGAGATATAAAAGACTATAAGCTAAGCCCAAGAGAAGCTTTAATAAAGCTTCATAAGGGTTTTGTTGAACTTGGATTAGATGATGATAAATACTTTACTATATTTTATGGGATTATAAATATAAAAGAAAATATCTTTACTTTCGTAAATGGTGGTCATAACTGTAGTCCTATTTTAATAAGAGACAATAAAGTTAAGTTATTAGAGGCAAAAGGATATCCTATAACATATCTTTTTGATAAAGTAGATTATGATGAACACAAAATAGAACTTAATAAAGGTGATAGATTAATATTTTATACAGATGGAATTGTTGAAGCTATAAATGAAAAAGGTGAACAATTTGGAATAGATAGGCTATTAAATATGATGAAGTATGAAGGCGACCAGTTTATGGGATATATAGAAGATGAGATAGATGATTTTAGGCAAAGTGCTAATCAAGATGATTTTGCTGTTTTAACAATGAAGGTTTTAGAATAATACGAATAAAAATTTACACACTTTTTCCACAATTATAATATTTTTATTCCAAAGTCTCCTCTTATAATAAAAGTGTAAAGAGAAAAAATAAAATTAAGAGAGGAGAGATGAACATGAAAAAACTTTTAACATTCTTATTAGTAGGTGTGATGCTTCTTACAATTGCAGGAGGTGCTTTTGCAGAAGGGCCAAATAATTTTGCGAGAGATTTTTCAGAAAAACCATTTAAATTGAGTGAAAAGCCATTTGAGATTAGAGCGAGAGAAAATCTAAGATTTGAAGCAATGAAAGAATTCAAGGATGAATTACACAAGATAAATCAACTTAGAATAGAAAGACTTAGTTTAAGAATGCAAATAATAGAAAAACATGATACTTTATTAGATTTGTATATTGAAGCTAGAGAAAATGGAAATGTTGAAGCTTTGAAAGAGGCTAGAGAAGTAAGAAAACAGGTTAGAGAAATAAACAGAGAAATCAAAGATTTATTTAAACAAATAAGAAGTGAAAGAAAAGCGTTTAGAGAAGATGTAAAAAATAACGACTTCGATTCAGCAAGAGAGCATATTAATAAAGTTATAGAACTAAAAACACTTATAAACGAGAAGATTTCTGAGAAGATTGTATTATTAGATGAAGTAATCGATATTCTTTCATAAAGAGATAGGTTTATCCTATCTCTTTTATTGTATGTTATAATCTATTTGAGGAGGTGGATTATGAAGCATATTTTTGTTGTTGATGATGAAAGAAATATTAGAGACCTTATAAAGAAATATCTTCTGAAAGAAGAATATAGAGTTACTTTATTTGAAGAAGGTACTAATCTTTTAAGAGAGATTGATAGACTAAAACCGGATTTAATAGTACTAGATATTATGATGCCAGGTATTGATGGATTAGAATTATGTAAGGCGATTAGAAAAAATAACGATATTCCTATAATATTTGTTTCGGCCAAGGACGAAGAAGTAGATAGAATTATAGGTTTGGAACTCGGCGGAGATGATTATTTATCTAAACCATTTAGTCCTAGAGAGTTAGTTGTAAGAATTAAAAATATTCTAAGAAGAATAGAAAAAGCTACAAATATTAATGACACTATAATTGAAATCAAAGATATTAAAATACATACATCGAGAAGATTTGTAGAAGCAAATGGCAAAGAACTTAGACTTACTACAAAAGAATATGATTTATTTGAATATCTTGCAAAAAATAAAAATAGACCTTTTACTAGAGACGAACTTATTGATAAAATATGGGGGTACGATTATATAGGAGATACGAGAATGATAGACGATTTGGTTAAAAGAATTAGAAAAAAGCTTAAAGAGATAGGTTCAAAACTAGAAATAACAACCGTTTGGGGTTATGGATATAGGATGGATGATTGATATGAAAAAGATAGGAAATAAAATTATACTATCATATTTTTTAATATTACTTGTAGCTTTCTTAGTTACTAGTACAACTTTTAATTATTTATCTAAAAAATATTTAATAAGAGAAACTCGGGTACAGTTGAGAGATGAAGGACAAAAAATTGCAGAAATATTAAGAAATATAAATCTTCAAGAGGGTAATTTAAAGGATGTTATTTTAGGTAGGAAACAATTAAGACTTGCTGGTAAGTTTATAGACTCTGAAGTACTAGTACTTAATAAAGAAGGTAAAATAGTCTATAAGGATTTTAAAAACTTAAATCAAAGTATATTATATAAATTACTAAGATTTAAAAAAACTACTTTTAATGGTTATATAGTTGAGAGAGTTGCAATAAGAGGCAAAAATCAACGTGTTAATGGCTATATTTTTTTATTTACTAGAATAAAAAATATACACGCATTAAATAGATTAATGAGACAAACACAAAGTTTAAGTTTTATTATAGCTTCGATAATAGCATTGTTTGTTGGTATGATTTTTCAAAAAAATATTTCAAAACCTATTAAAATGCTAAAGGATAAAATGACGAATTTTTCAATTGATAATTTTCATGAATACCCAGATATTAACACAGGGGATGAAATAGAAGAGTTAGATAAAAGTTTTAAAGAAATGGCAGAAAGAATAAAAAAATATAGTAGGCAACAGAAAAGATTTTTACAAAATACTTCACATGAACTTAAAACTCCGTTGATGTCTATTCAAGGATATGCAGAGGCTATAAAAGATGGAGTTGTAGAAGGTAAAGAATTAGAAGAAAGTCTTGATATAATTATAGAAGAAAGTCAGAGATTGAAAAAAACAGTTGATGAAATAATATATTTAGCTAAGATTGAAAATGTAGAAGAAAACTTTGACTTTGAAGAAGTTAATTTATCAGAAGTTATATTTAAATCAATAAAAACTATTAAATCTTTGTCAAATGAGAAAAATATAAATATAGATGTGCAAATAGAAAAAGATTGTATTGTTAAAATAGATTCAGAAAAAATACTAAGGGCATTAGTTAATATTTTAGGAAATTGTATAAGATATGCTGAAAGTAAAATAAGTATTAATGCAAGTTGTACGGATGAAAAAATAGAAATAATTATTAAGGATGATGGAGAAGGGTTTAAAGATGGAGAGGAGAATAGAATATTCGAAAGATTCTATAAAGGGAAAAAAGGAAGTACGGGTATTGGATTAGCTATTACGAAAGCAATAATAGAAGGACATAATGGAAGTATTTATGCATATAATGGTATGCCCAAGGGAGCTGTTTTTAGGATAGAACTACCTAAAGTTGATTGTAGTAAATATTAGTGCTATACTTTTGGTATAGTGTAAAGATAGATGTAAATACGATAGAAGGGGTAATATATATGGATAAACAAAGGATTATTGATGAGATAATAAAACTAAAAAAAGAAAAGGATGCTATTATATTAGCTCACAATTATCAAATACCAGAAATACAGGAAATTGCAGATGTCGTTGGAGATTCTTTAGCTTTGAGCAAAGCTGCAAGTAATGTCGATAATAAAATAATCGTTTTCTGTGGAGTACACTTTATGGCTGAAAGTGCAAAAATACTTTCTCCAAACAAAAAGGTATTATTACCAGCGAAAGATGCTGGATGTCCTATGGCAGATATGGTAACAGCAGAAAAGCTAAGAGAATATAAAGAAAAGAATCCAGATACTTATGTTGTTTGCTATGTAAATTCTTCTGCAGCTGTCAAAGCCGAAAGTGACATATGTTGTACCTCATCAAATGCTGTAAAAATTGTTAATAGCATCGATACAGAAAAAATATTGTTTGTACCTGATAAAAATTTAGGTAATTATATAAAGAGTAAAGTTAAGAACAAACAAATTGATTTATGGCCTGGATTTTGTATAACTCATCATAGAGTTAAAGAAAATGAAGTAATAAAAGTTAAAGATATGCATCCAGATGCTTTAGTTTTAGTTCATCCAGAATGTAATGAAGGTGTTGTTAAAATGGCAGACTTTGTTGGAAGTACTTCACAGATCATTGATTTTGCTACAAAGTCTAGTAACAAGAAATTTATTATAGGAACAGAAATGGGAGTTCTGCACAAACTTAGAAAGAATAATCCAGATAAGAAATTTTATCTTCTATCACCTGGACTTATATGTAATAATATGAAAAAAACGAGTCTAGAGGATGTATTAAATGCACTTAAATATGAAGAATTTGAAATTACTGTACCTGAAGATATAAGAGTAAAGGCATTGAAATCATTACAAAGGATGATGGAGATAAAATAGATAGAGGTGAAATTTTGTGGGGTCAAAAAATACTACTGATGTTATTATAATAGGCTCAGGCTTAGCTGGGGTTTATACGGCTCTCAATTTAGATAGTAGATTGAAAGTTAAGATATTGTCAAAAGGAGAGATATTTGATAATAGTTCTTCACTTGCTCAGGGAGGTATTGCAGCAAGTTTAGAAATAGATGATTTAGATGCACACATTGAGGATACTTTAAATGCAGGTTCAGGTGTAAATAATATAGATAATTTAAAGATATTAGTGTATGAAGCTAAAGAAAATGTAGATAAACTTTTAGAATTTGGAGTTCCTTTTGACAGAGATAGTTACGGAAGATTAAGAACTACATTAGAAGGTGGACATAGTAGAGCCAGAATACTTCATGCTGGTGGAGATGCAACAGGGAAAGAAATAATGAAAACTTTATATAAAGAAGCAGTTAATAGAGACAATATTGAGATTTTAGACGATACAATGGCTGTTGAGCTAATCAAAAAAGATAATAAGTGTATAGGTGTCAAGATCATTAAAGATAATAAATTAATCAGTATTTTTTCTAAGGCTGTAGTTATAGCAACAGGAGGAATAGGAGCTTTATACAAAAATAGCACTAATTCTCCTTTAGCTACTGGTGATGGAATAGCAATGGCATATAGAGCAGGTTGTGTACTTGATAATATGGAATTTATCCAGTTCCATCCTACAGCACTTTATTCGGAAGGTGAAGGTAAGAAATTTTTGATATCAGAGGCTGTAAGAGGTGAAGGAGCTTATTTAAAAAATAAGTTTGGAGAAAGATTTATGCTTAAGATCCATCCTAGGGGAGAATTAGCTCCTAGAGATATTGTTGCACAGAGTATATATAATGAACTAATTAAAACTAATAGTGAATTTGTATATTTAGACATAACACATAAAGATAGAGATTTTCTTATTAAAAGGTTTCCTACAATCTTCAATAAATGTTTAGAGTATGGCTTAGATATGTCGAAGGATTTAATACCTGTTGCACCTGTAGAGCATTATTTTATTGGAGGTATAAAAGTTAATGATGATGGAATGACTAATTTAGAGAATTTGTATGCTTGTGGAGAATGTACTAACACAGGCGTACATGGAGCAAACAGATTAGCTAGTAATTCTTTATTAGAATGTATTGTATTTGGTAGACGAATAGCTAACTCTATTAATAATACTGTAGAGAACATTCCATTAAATATTTTAGATAGCGACTATGAAACTGAAATAAAAACTGAAGTGGATGAATACTTATTTAAAACTATCAAGGACAGAATAAAGCATACTATGGACAAATATGTAGGGATAGTACGTACAACAACAGGGTTATTAAAAGCTAGAGAAATAATAGATGATATATATGAAATGCTGAAAAATAAATATAGATATAATAAAGAATATATTGAAGTCTTAAATATGTCTATTGTATCAAAAAGTATTATAGAAAGTTGTATTAAAAGAGAAAATAGTTTAGGATGTCATTATAGAATAAATTAATAATGATGAGGTGTTAAGATGCTAGTGCTTCAAATAGAAGATATAATTAAAAATGCTTTAATAGAAGATATGAATAATGGCGATATTACAACTGATAATTTAATAGGACAAGATGATATTTCTGAAGCTGAAATTATTGCTAAAGAAGATGGGATATTAGCTGGAGTAGAAATAGCTGAAATTACTTTTAAACTGCTAGACAAAAATATACAATTTCATAGATTAAAAGAAGATGGCCAGCTTTTAAGAAAAGGTGATGTTATAGCTAAGATAAAAGGCAAAACTAGAGCTATTTTGTCTGGTGAAAGAACAGCTTTGAATTTTCTTCAGAGATTATCGGGAATTGCAACTAAGACCAGAAAGTTTGTAGATAAGGTAGAAAATTATAAAGTTAGGGTAGCTGATACAAGAAAAACTACGCCTGGTATTAGAGTTTTAGAAAAATATGCTGTAAAATTAGGTGGAGGTTCAAACCATAGATATAATTTATCCGATGCTGTTATGATAAAAGATAATCATATAAGAGCTGTTGGAAATATAGAAAAAGCGATTAAACTAATGAGAGAAAAGGTTTCACATACTGTTAAAATAGAAGTAGAAGTTGAAACTATTGAAGAATTTAAACAAGCTCTAAGTGCAGGAGCTGATATTATAATGCTTGATAATATGAGTATTGAGGACATGAAAGAAGCTGTGATTATAAATGATAAAAAAGCTATATTAGAAGCGTCTGGTAACGTTAATATAGATAATATTGAGGAAGTTGCTAAAACTGGAGTAGATGTAATTTCTGTTGGAGCTTTAACTCATTCAGTTAAAGCGTTAGATATTAGTCTAAATATTAAATAATTAAATTGAATCGAGGGATTTTGGTTCCCTCGTTTTTTGTAGAATAAATTAAACTTAAATTTATAAATATATTTGATTTGGATACTATATAATAGTAAAATGTAACTATTGGATATAAAATTACTAGGGAGGGAAATAAATGCATACTATTACATTAGACTACTCTAATGCTCTTATAAAAAAACATGAATTAGAATATATGAAAGATCAAATTTCTTTTGCTCATAAGATGCTTCATGAGAAAAAAGGACCAGGTAACGATTTTTTAGGTTGGGTAGATTATCCTATTAATTATGATAAAGACGAATTTGAAAGAATAAAATTAGCTGCTGAAAGAATAAAAGAAACTTCAGATGTTTTTATCGTAGTAGGCATTGGTGGTTCTTATTTGGGAGCAAGAGCTGCAATAGAAGCTTTGAGTCATTCTTTTTATAATATACTTCCTAAAAACAAAAGAAAAACTCCTGAAATTTATTTCGTAGGAAACAATATCAGTGGTACATATTTAAGACATTTATTAGATATTATAGAAGGAAAGGATATAAGTATAAATGTAATATCAAAATCTGGTACTACAACAGAGCCAGCTATAGCATTTAGAATATTAAAGGAATATATGGAGAAAAAATATGGCAGGGAAGAAGCAAGAAAGAGAATATATGCTACAACAGATAAAGTTAAGGGAGCATTAAGGAAATTAGCTGAAGAAGAAGGTTATGAAACTTTTGTGATACCTGATGATGTTGGAGGAAGATTTTCAATATTTACACCAGTTGGATTGTTGCCAATAGCTGTTGCTGGTATAGACATAGATAAAATTATGGAAGGTGCTAAAGCAGGTAGAGAAGAGTATATGGTAGAAGATTTGGGAAAAAATCCTTGTTATCAATATGCTGCTTTAAGAAATATACTTTATAGAAAAGGTAAAGATATAGAAATATTAGTTAATTATGAACCTGCTCTTCACTATTTAGCAGAGTGGTGGAAACAATTATATGGAGAAAGTGAAGGTAAAGATGGTAAGGGAATATTCCCAGCTTCAGTTGAATTCTCAACAGACTTACATTCTTTAGGGCAATATATACAAGATGGTAAAAGAAATTTATTTGAAACAGTTATAAACATAGTAAATCCTAAAGAAGATATAGAGATTCCAGAAAATGAGAAAAATTTAGATGGACTTAATTATCTTAAAGGTAAGACTATGGATTTTGTAAACAAAAGAGCTTTTGAAGGTACATTACTTGCACATACTGATGGAAGTGTGCCTAATATTGTAATAAATGTGCCTGAAATGAACGAATATTATTTTGGAAAGTTTATTTATTTCTTTGAAAAAGCTTGTGGGATAAGCGGATATATATTAGGTGTTAATCCTTTTGACCAACCAGGGGTAGAAGCATATAAGAAAAATATGTTTGCATTGTTAGGAAAACCTGGATTTGAAGATTTAAGAGAAGAATTAAATGAAAGAATGAAAAAATAAGCATGCTTTTAGGCATGCTTATTTTTTTGAAAAATTATTCAATGATTGTCATAACTTCTTCTAAAGGCTTTCTTGGGGGGCTTTTTAGTTCAGATTCTTCTGGTACTCCAAGTGGAGTCATTGCAGCAAGAAAATATCCTTCCTTTTTAAAACCTATATAGTCAGCTATTTCTTTACTTGCATAGTTAGGTCCTGTCATCCAGCAAGTACCATATCCCATGTTAGATGCAGCTAAAAGAATGTTTTCCATGGCAGCTGCGATATTTTGTATTCCTGGATTTGG
Organism: Caloranaerobacter sp. TR13; assembly: GCF_001316435.1. Taxonomy (NCBI): domain Bacteria; kingdom Bacillati; phylum Bacillota; class Tissierellia; order Tissierellales; family Thermohalobacteraceae; genus Caloranaerobacter; species Caloranaerobacter sp. TR13. The sequence continues at coordinate 11,604 of NZ_JXLL01000006.1, read as the reverse complement.
TAATAAAACAGCATCTAGCTCTTCTTTAGACGCCCCTTTTTCTTTAAGCAGTTCAAGACCAGTTGAAGGATATGGACCAGCATACACTAATATTACTACTGGTGCATTTCTAAAAACTGTATGATATTTTACATATTTAGTAAAAGATTTCTTGGTATTTTCATCTTTTGCATAGTTTGCAAGTTCTGCATTTTTTCTCTCGACGATTCTAGCCATCTCTTCTATTTTTTCTTTATTCTTTACAATGACAAAATGCCAGTTTTGCAGATTCTTACCTGATGGAGCATATGTACCGGCTTTTATTATTTCTTTTATATCTTCTATAGGTACGTCTATGTCTTTAAATTTTCTAACACTATGTCTTTTGTAGATAAAATCTAAATTTTTCATTTATTATCCTCCTTTCGTTATTCGCTGTTCGTCATTTGAAAAGCGATAAGCGAAAAACGAATGACGAACAACGTCCTCTATTCTCTGTCAACTAAAGATAACAAAGTTTCTTTATTTATATTACACAAAAAAAGATAATAGTTCAATAAATTAGCAAAAAGAATGTATAAAACAACTTTTTGATTAAAAAACAAATTTTAAAAATATTTTTAATATTTAGATAATATATATTTTATATATAAATTTATTTTAACAAATATGTAAACAAGGGGGTGATTTTTGAATTTAAGCTTTTAATTTATTTAAAAAAGTATAAGGAGGGAGTATTATGCATAACAGAGAAAGATGGAGTACAAGGACTGCCTTTGTTTTTGCAGCTATAGGTTCAGCTGCAGGATTAGGTAATGCATGGCGTTTCCCTTATATGGCAGCTCAAAATGGAGGAGGAGCTTTCTTAATACCTTACTTTATTGCTTTAATAACAGCAGGAATTCCTCTACTAATAGCAGAATTTGCTATAGGCCATAAGTTCCAAGCTGGTGCACCTACTGCCTTTAGTAAGATAAAAAAAGGTTGGGAAAGTTTAGGCTGGTGGGCTATTGCAGCTAGTTTTGTAATTATTACTTATTATAGTGTAATTATGGCTTGGGTAATTGATTATTTATGTTATTCTTTAACAACAGCATGGGGTAGTGCGCCAAAAGAATTCTTCTTAAATAAAGTTCTTCAAATTTCTAGTGGTCCTGGTGAATTAGGTGGGTTTAGTATACCAGTAATAATAGGATTGGTATTAGCTTGGGGAGCAATTTATTGGTGTATTAGAAATGGTGTACATTCAGTAGGTAAGGTTGTTAAATGGACTGTACCATTACCTGTTATAATGCTTGGTATATTAGTTGTTAGAGCTTTAACATTACCAGGAGCAATAGATGGTATTAATTTCTATCTAAATCCTGATTTTTCAAAATTATTAGATCCTAAGGTTTGGGCATCGGCATATGGCCAAGTTTTCTTTACATTGAGTTTAGCGTTTGGTGTAATGATTGCCTATGCAAGCTATTTGCCTAGAAAGTCAGATATTACTAACAATGCTCTTATTACTGTGTTTGCAAATTGTGGCATTAGTTTCTTAGCAGGTTTTGCAGTTTTTGGAACAATGGGTTATATGGCTTTTACTAAAGGAGCTCTAGTTAGTCAAGTTGCAGGAAATGGTGGAGTTGGATTAGCTTTTTGGACTTATCCAGAAGCGATAAGCTTATTACCATTTGGTGCAGTAATATTCTCGTTAGTATTCTTTATAATGCTATTTACTTTAGGAATAGATTCAGCATTTTCGCTTATTGAAGGTGTTGTTGCTGGTCTAGTTGATAAATGGGGATGGAATAAGAAAAAAGTTGTGCGCTTAACATGTCTTGTAGGATTTATTATAAGCTTCCTTTATGCTACAAAAGGAGGACTATATTGGCTAGATATTGTTGATAGATATATTAATAACTTTGGAATAGTAGCAGTTGGTTTATTTGAAGCAATTGCTATAGGTTGGATTTATAAAACGTCAAAATTAAGAAATTACTTTAATCCTATATCTGAGGTTAAATTAGGTAAATGGTACGATATAATGATTACTGTTATTACTCCGATAGCTCTTGGTGGAATATTGATTTGGAATATAGTACAAGAGATAATTGATGTAGTAAATGGAAAATTATATGGTGGATATCCACTTTGGTCTATTATAATAGGCGGTTGGTTAATGTTAGCAGTTGTTATTATAGTATCTATAGTATTAGGTAAAACTAAGAGTCAATATAATTCAGATGTAAAAATAATGCAAGAAGAGTAGTAGCAAAAAAATAATATTTAACCTTTGAGGAGGTCGGTAAAGATGACCGTTGGAGCATGGATTATGCTTATAATAGGAGTATTATTTTTATACGGAGGGCTTTTCTGGTCTGTATCGATTGCAAAGAAAAGTAAAAATTAAAGAGAAGGATTAGAGGTTGCAAGATGCAATCTCTAATCTTTTGTATTTTGATCTAGGGTTATTGTTAGTTTGATGAATTTGTTAATATTTAGATTTATATTAAAAAAATGTAATATATAAAGGAATGTTTTTTGCTTTAACGAATATACTATATAATATTTTAGAAAGTTCAGAAAAATATCGGAAAGGTGGAATGTATTACTATGAGGTTTGCTATATTTAATGCGAGTATTATGTTTGTTTTTTTTGGTATCTGGTTATATTGTTTTATTTTATTTATTAAACTTGCTCATAGAGGTATTAAAGCACTTGATATTTATATTAAAAAGAATGAAGATGTATATAGATAAATTAGTGGATAATATTATAATTTTCAAAGAGTATTGTGAAAGTTATATTTTATATGGTAAAATTTAATTAATAAACTAAAGGAGTGTAAGTGGTGAAAGCTCAAGTTCTAAGTAATGTTATTTTGGATAGGCTACCAGCTTCAAATTCAGCGATTACATTTATTCAGGCAATCCAAGGGGGTAGTGTGTCCAAAATTAAATATTATGTTAACTTAGAACGAGTAAATTATCTTTACCACTAATTTTTAGAAAAAAGCATTTGAATGATGTGCTGAATGTATGCCTAGGTAAAGAATTATTTACCTAGGCTTTTTGTGTTTTTACAATTTGTATTGGTGGATTGGAAGACCTAGGTGAAGATATACTCGCCTAGGTTTTTGTTTTATTAATCAGTTATAGAAATGGAGGAGTTTTAATGATTGAGCTAAGTTTAAATGATGTTGAAAAATATTATGGAGCAAATAAAATATTGAAAAAAATTTCTTTTGAGGTTAAAACTGGTGAAAGAGTAGGGGTAGTTGGATCTAACGGTGCGGGAAAAACTACAATATTTAAAATAATAGCTGGTATTGGAAACTATGAAAATGGCATTATATCTATAAGAAAAGGAGCAACGATAGGATATCTTGATCAAATACCTGTCTATCCGTGTGAATATAAGGTAATAGATGTATTAAACACTGCTTTTGAAGAGCTATTCAAAATACGAAGAGATATGAAAAAGCTAGAAGAGAAAATGAATATTATGAAAGGTGAAGAGTTAGATAAAGTTATTAAAAGGTATGGTCAATTACAGTCATTATTTGAATATAAAGGTGGTTATGATATAGAAGAAAAGTTAAACAAAATATGTACAGGTTTGAAAATTAAAGAAGATTTTAGGGAAAGGAAATTTTCTACATTGAGTGGTGGTGAGAAGACTACTGTTTTACTAGGGAAAATTTTATTACAAAATCCAGATATATTATTACTTGATGAGCCTTCAAATCATTTAGATATAGAATCTATTGAATGGCTTGAAAGTTTTCTTAATGAATATAGCGGAACAGTTTTGATAATATCACATGACAGATATTTTCTTGATAGAGTAGTTAATAAAATAATAGAAATAGAAGCAGGGGAAGCTAAAATGTTCTATGGTAATTATTCTTACTATGTTAAAGAAAAAGAAAGACAACTATTAGAGACATATCAGGCTTATAAAAATCAGCAAAAAAAAATAAAAGATATGGAAGAAGCAATAAAGAGGTTTAGAGATTGGGGATACAGAGCTGACAATGCGGATATGTTTAAAAAAGCAAAAAATATGGAAAAAAGGTTAGAGAGAATGGAGAAAATAGAAAAACCAATATTAGAAAAACAAAAAATACAATTAAATTTTTCTATTAGTAATAGATCTGGTAAGGATGTAATAATAATAAAGGAGCTAAGTAAGTCGTTTGGAAATAATATTATTTTTAAAAAACTAAATTTACATGTTAGATATGGAGAAAAATTGGGTATATTAGGTAAAAATGGAAGCGGCAAATCGACACTTATAAAAATATTGTTAAATCAGTATATTCCTGATCAAGGAGAAGTTATTATTGGTTCTGGTGTTAAAATTGGATATCTAGAGCAAGATATAATATTTGATAATGAAGATTCTACTATACTAGAAGTATTTAGAGATTACTTCCCTATGCCTGAAGATAAGGCTAGAAGAATTTTAGCTAAGTTTTTATTTTATAGTGAAGATATATTCAAAAAAGTAAAAAATCTCTCTGGAGGTGAGAAAACAAGATTAAAGTTATGTTTATTGATGCAGCAAGATATAAATACTTTAATCTTAGATGAACCGACAAATCATTTAGATATTGATTCAAGAGAAATGTTAGAAGATGCATTATCAAATTTCAGGGGGACAATTATATTTATTTCTCACGATAGATATTTTATAAATAAAATTGCCGATAGGTTAGTAGAGCTTGAAGACAAAAAATTAATAAATTACCTAGGTAACTATGATTACTATAAAAATGAAAAAGAAAAGAGAATGCTCAGTAATAATATAAATAATCAAGTGAAACAGAAAGAAATAAAGAAAGGTCATAAGGAAAGAGCAAGTAAAAGAAAAATGAATGTAGATAAGCAGATATGCGATTTAGAAAAAGAAATAGAACATTTAGAAAAACTTATTGAAGAAAAAGACAAAGCTATGGAAAAATATAAAACAGATTATATTAAATTAAATGAAATTTATAATGAAAAACAAAAACTTAAACTGAAATTTGAAGAATTAATAGATAAATGGATAGAGTTGAATGATTAATAAAACTAATATTTAGTTATGCTACAGTTCATTATATGATATAAAGCAAGAAAAAAATTACTTACATGAGAAGGGATTTTCTAAAAAAAAATAGAAATAACAAGGAAGTCAATAAATTAATTAAAATAATCAATAGTTGATAGGCAATAGGTTAATAACTATTGATTATTAACTCAATATTAATTTTTTTAATCATAAGTTTAATTTATTTTTTTAATATATTAAATAAGGGGGAATTTTAATTGGCAGATCAAAGGATTGTAAAATTAGCTAAGCTTCTAGTTAACTACTCTCTAGAAATTAAAAAAGGAGACTATTTATTGATTACAGGTTATGATATAGCACATCCATTAATAAAGGAAGTATATAGAGAAGCTATAAGAAATGGTGCTCATGTAGAGACTCATATATCACTTCCGGGCTTAAATGAAATATTTTTGAAAGAAGCTAGTGATGAACAGTTAGAGTTTGTCAGTCCGATACAGAAATTTGTATCAGAAAATTTTGATGCTATGTTATCAATTTGGGGAGGATACAACGAAAAAACTCTATCCAATATTGATGCAAAGAGAATACAAAAGAGAAGAACAGCAACTAGAGAAATTAACATTAAATTTATGAACAGAATGGGTAAAGACTTAAGGTGGTGTGGAACACAATTTCCTACTTATGCAAGCGCACAAGAAGCTAATATGAGCTTAGAGGAATATGAAGATTTTGTTTATGGAGCAGGGCTCTTAGACAAAGATGATCCTATAAAAGAATGGATACAAATTTCTAAAAAACAGGAAAGGATTTGTGAATATCTAAATTCTAAGAAGACATTACATATTGTATCAAAGGATACTGATCTTAAAATGAGTATTGAAGGTAGAAAGTGGATAAACTGCGATGGTAAAGCAAATTTTCCAGATGGAGAAGTCTTTACAACTCCAATAGAAAATACAGTTGAAGGTTATATAAGATTTAGTTATCCTGGAATTTTTATGGGTAAAGAAATTGAAGACATAAGGTTAGAGTTTAAAGAAGGGAAAGTAGTTAAGGCGACTGCAGCTAAAGGTGAAGATTTACTTCACGCTTTATTAGATACAGATGAGGGAGCGAAATATTTAGGAGAAATTGCGATAGGTACAAACTATGGAATTCGAAAATTTACAAAGAATATGCTATTTGACGAAAAAATAGGTGGAACAGTACATGCTGCAATAGGTGCAGCTCCTAAGGAAACAGGAGGCAAAAATGAATCTGGAATCCACTGGGATATGTTATGTGATATGAAAGATGGAGGTAGGATTTACGCTGATGGCGAACTATTCTATAAGGATGGAAAATTTTTAATAGATTAATACTGATTAAAGGGTCTATGCTTTATAAGTATAGACCTTTTTGCTTAATTACACTGTAGAGATATTAAGGATATTTAACATAAAATTATAATAAAATTGGTTAGAATTTAAAAATAAAATAGGGTATAAATATAAAAATAGGGAAATGTTTAATTAGATGTTTAAAAGGTGAGTGATGAAATGCCTGATGTATGGACACATTTGTTATGTGGATATGATGTTATTAATTCTTTAGAAAATCAAGAATGGAAAAGAGTATTGAATAAAAAAATTAATATATTCAAATTGGGATGTCAAGGGCCCGATGTATTTTTATACAATGATTTTTGGCCTTGGAAGAAGAAAAAAAGAGGACCTAAATTTGGTAAAATCATGCATTTAAAAAGAACTGGTGATTTTTTTATTGAAAGTTTTAAGTATCTTAAAAAAAGAGTAAATAATTATGACGACTATTTGACACTTTTTACTTACCTATCAGGCTTTATTTGTCACTTTGGTTTAGATAAAAATGCTCATCCTTTTATTCACTATCAAGCTGGAGTATATGATGAAAGTAATCTTGATACGTTTAAATATAGTATATATCATAAGAAATTAGAGCTTATTATAGATACAATTTTATTAAAAGAAAGAAAAAATTTATATACTTACAAGTATCCAGTATATAAGGAGTTTAATGTAGAGAAAATACCTAATGTATTGACAGATTTTTACATATATATTTTGAAAAAATTATATACACCTGAGATAGAAGTAGATTTTATTGAAGATTCTTTTAAGGATATGATTAAAGTTTTAAAAATAATACATGATCCTTGGGGTTATAAGAAGGTTTTTCTAAACATGATAGATATAGTTATTAAAAAACAAATTGACTATAGCAGTTTAACTTATCCAAGGCATATAGATGAAAAAAAAGATTATTTGAATAGAAAACATAATTTGTGGAATCATCCGTGCATAAAAGAAGAAATTTATTATGAAAGTTTTGATGATATATATATGAGATCCGTTTTAGAAAGCCAAGAAATGATAGAAGGGGCTATTAAATATATAAATGGAGAAGTAAGAGAACAAGAGTTAATAAGATGCTTCCCTAATATATCTTATTCTACTGGTAAACATGTTGATGAAGACTGTAAACTTATTTATTATGACCCTATCTTTGATAGATAGGGTCATAATTATTGCAAAAAAAAATAATATTATGTTATAATAATATCATATATTAGTACCAGATACTAAAATCAACCAATAAGATTGGGAGGTAATTGCATGAACATTAAGGATATAAAAGAGTTAATATTGACAATTGACAAAACTAGTATAAATAAAGTGGATATTGAAACTGGAGATATTAAAATTAGCATAAGTAAATCAAGCGATGTTGTTTTAAGTAGTGAGAATCTAGTTGAGGGAGCTAAATTAGAAGAAACTAAAAAAGAACTATTAACAAGTAAGAAAATAATTGATGATGAAAATATATTTATTGTTAAATCACCTATTGTAGGTACCTTCTATACATCTCCAAGTCCAGGAGCTGAACCTTTTGTAAAGGTAGGAGACAAAGTTACTGAAGGGCAGACTTTATGCATTATAGAAGCTATGAAAATAATGAATGAAATAACAAGTGAAGTTTCAGGTCAGATTGTTGAAGTACTAGTTGAAAATGAGGAAGTAGTTGAGTATGGTCAGCCTTTGATAAAGATTAGGAGGTAAGGTTATGTTTAAAAAAATATTGATAGCAAATAGAGGTGAAATTGCAGTTAGGATTATAAGGGCTTGTAAAGAAATGGGGATTAAGACTGTTGCGATCTATTCGGAGATGGATAAAGATTGTCTGCATGTTCATTTAGCTGATGAAGCTGTATGCATAGGTCCAGCATCACCTACAAAGAGTTATTTGAATATACAAAATATAATTAGTGCAGCCTTATCTATAGGAGCAGATGCAATCCATCCTGGATATGGCTTTTTATCTGAAAATCCTAAATTTGCTTTAGTTTGCAAAGAACATGATATAAAATTTATAGGACCTTATCCTGAGCATATAGTAAAAATGGGTGATAAGGCTGAAGCAAGAAGAACTATGATTAATGCAGGAGTACCAGTTGTTCCTGGTTCTGAAGGTTCTGTAAATGGATTGGATGAAGCTAAAGATATTGCTAAAAAAATAGGATTTCCTGTAATGATAAAAGCAGCTAGTGGCGGTGGTGGTAGAGGTATGAGGGTAGTGCGTAATGAAGAGGAATTTGAAAAAAATTTTATTATGGCACAAAGAGAAGCACTATCTGCGTTTAATGATGACTCTATGTATATAGAAAAGCTTATTGAAAATCCTAGACACATAGAATTTCAGATATTAGCAGATGAGTATGGTAATATTATTCATCTAGGAGATAGAGATTGCTCTCTGCAGCGAAGAAATCAAAAAGTGCTTGAGGAAGCTCCAAGCGCAGCAGTTGATGATGAGTTGAGAAATAAAATGGGTGAAGCTGCAATAAGGGCTGCTAAGGCTGTAGGCTATGTTAATGCTGGTACTGTAGAGTTTTTGCTAGATAAAGACAAAAATTTTTATTTTATTGAGATGAATACAAGAATACAGGTAGAGCATCCTGTTACGGAGGCAGTGACTGGCATAGATTTGATAAAAGAGCAGATTAAAATAGCATCAGGAGAAAAGTTAAGTATATTACAACAGGATGTAACAATTAAAGGACATGCGATTGAATGTAGAATAAATGCGGAAAATGTTAGAGAAAATTTTAGACCTTCACCAGGATTAATAGAAGTTTATCATACAGCTGGCGGATATGGTGTTAGAATAGATAGCCATTTATATAGTGGATATGTAATACCGCCAACATATGATTCTATGATTGGCAAACTAATTGTTTGGGGAGAGAATAGATTAGAAGCGATTAGTAGAATGAAAAGAGTTTTAGAGGAAACTGTAATTGAAGGCATTAGTACTAATATAGATTTTCATTTAGACATTTTAAGTAATGAAAGATTCATAAAGAATGAAATTGATACTTCATTTGTAAATGAAGTTATTTTAGAAAAATATGTTGAGAGGTGAAAAACATGATTAAAGACCTCTTTCGTAAAAGAAAGTATGCAACTATAACTTTATATAAAGAGGACAATGAAGATAAAAAGCTAATAGAAGAGAAACCAAAAATGATAGAACAAAAAACTGTGAAAAATGGTGATAAGCATATTACATGTAAGAAATGTGGAGAGGTATTACTTATAGATGAAGTAAAGAAAAATTTAAAGGTTTGTACTAAATGTGATTATCACTTTAGAATGGATTCAAAAGAAAGAATAAATATAATTTTGGATAATGGAAGCTTTAAGGAATATGATAAAGACTTGAAACCAGCTAATCCTCTAAATTTTCCAGAGTATGAAAAAAAGATAGAAGCTTATAAAAAGAAGACGTCACTTGATGAAGCTGTAGTGACAGGTGAAGGAAAAATTAAAGGGTATCCGTGTGTTGTGTGTATTATGGAGCCTAATTTCATGATGGGAAGTATGGGCTCTGTTGTAGGAGAAAAAATAACTAGAGCGATAGAAAGGGCGATAGAAAAGAAAATACCTTTAATTATATTTTCTGCATCTGGAGGAGCTAGGATGCAAGAAGGTATATTATCTCTTATGCAGATGGCAAAAACTTCTGCTGCATTAGGAAGGCTTTCGGAAGAAGGACTTTTATATATATCGGTTCTTACAGACCCAACTACTGGTGGAGTTACAGCAAGTTTTGCTATGTTAGGAGATATTATAATATCTGAGCCAGGAGCTCTTATTGGTTTTGCAGGTCCTAGAGTAATTGAGCAGACTATAAGACAAAAACTTCCTGAAGGCTTTCAAAGGGCTGAATTCTTAAAAGATAAAGGCTTTGTAGACAAGATAGTTCATAGAAAAAATCTAAGAGATGTATTAGCAGATATATTATATATACACTCTTTAAGAGGTGAGTTAGATGTTTAACCATTTAGGATTTGAGAAACCTATAATTGAATTAGAAAATAAGGTTAAGGAATTAGAAAAGTTTAGTGTAGAGCATAATGTAGATTTATCAAAGGAAATAGATATATTGAAAATTAAATTAAATGCAATGAAAAAACAAGTATATGGTAATTTAACACCATGGCAAAAAGTAAAGCTAGCAAGACTTCCAGAAAGACCTACATCTATTGACTATATAAAAAAGATAATACCTAATTTTATTGAGTTTCATGGGGATAGACTTTATGGAGAAGATAAAGCGATAATTGGCGGAATAGGTACAATAGAAGGTATTCCTGTAACAGTAATTGGTCATCAAAAAGGTAAAGATTTAAAGGAAAATATAGAAAGAAATTTTGGTATGCCTCATCCAGAAGGATACAGGAAAGCATTAAGACTTATGAAACAGGCCGAAAAATTCAACAGACCGATTGTAACTTTTGTTGATACACCTGGTGCTTATTGTGGTATAGCAGCAGAAGAAAGAGGGCAGGGAGAGGCTATTGCAACAAATCTTATTGAGATGAGTAAGTTAAAGGTGCCTATAATTATTATTGTAATTGGTGAAGGTGGAAGTGGTGGTGCTTTAGCTTTAGGGGTAGGTGATAGAGTTTGTATGTTAGAACACTCTGTCTATTCTGTTATATCACCAGAAGGCCTTGCGAGTATATTATGGAAGGATGCAAATTTAGCTCAAAAGGCTGCAAATATTATGAAATTAACTTCTAGAGATTTACTACAATTTGGAGTTATAGATAAGATAATTGAAGAACCTTTAGGAGGGGCTCATAAAGATATAGCTTTTGTAGCAGAAAAAATAAAGGAATATATATTGAGTGAAATTCCTAAATTAATGAAATTTGATAAAAAGGATTTACTTAATTTGAGATATGATAAAATCAGAAAAATAGGAATTTGGCAGTAAAACCATTCTGTAATCAGAATGGTTTTTTTGCTTATAATCCATAGGAAATTATAAACCTTATTAAAGTGTAGATAATTTAAATATAATTTTCGAAATGGATTTCAACAAAATCTTCCTTAATAATTTATTTAGATTGAAGATTTTGTTTTAATAGAAGTTATTAAAATTTAGTAAAAGACTTTTTAATAAAAGAGGATTATTTGAATTTTTAAAGAATTATGAAATATATATTATTTAAAGAAAGGGAATAATTTGAATAAAATCTTCGATTTAAATAGATT
>NZ_JXLL01000005.1 GCF_001316435.1 Caloranaerobacter sp. TR13 | reverse complement strand
CTTAAATAGCAAACAATAGTACAAAAGTACTAAATAAGCATTGTTTACAAATAATAGAAATAATATTACAATAAAGTTAAATGAATCAATCAACACAAAAAATTTACAAGTATGCAAAAAAGTATGATTTAACAGAAACTTTAGAAGCGAATATTGATGCTTAATTTAGTAACTGTATTTGAAAACACAAAAGTAACTGCTAATAACGTTATATTGCAAGGTATTATGTATGAGTTAGATGATGGAGAATTGAGAGGGTAAAAAATTTAGTAATAATTATATTTATTTAGATATAAAGGAGGATGATTAAAATTAAAACAAGCAAAAGATATTTTGTCCTATTTGGTTTGCTTACAATTTCTACTTTTTACTTTGCACTTTTATTGTATGCTATATATCACCCCCCTTTATTAGTTTCGGGTGCTATTGGCGGATATAGCAGAACAGATACTATTAAAAAGGAACTTACCGCTGGAATAAATATTGAGAATCAGGGAATATTCCCGATAAAAATAAAAGATGTTATTTTAAAAGATTATAACGGTATTAATATTGAAGAAATATATATAGTGAAGTATGATACAACAAAGGTAAGTACAGGAAAAGTGGTCTTAGGAGAATTTAAGTTTAATAATTATATAAATAAAGTATATAACAGGTATGTGTTCCCAAATTGGATGATACCAAATACAATTTACAAAAATAAATATGGAAATGTAAGCTATCCAAAACTATACGAGTATGCGATTTTATATAATGTAAAAACAACTCAGAAAAAGTTCTTGTGGCCCCGTAGTATAAAGATTATATATATGTATTTAGGAAAGAAATTTGTTGTTGAGTTTAACTTTATTTTTTCAATTTCTACTGCTAAAAATGTGCTTTTAAATTAATTAAAACAGCATTAAAAATAATTATATATACTATTTTTCTAATTTCCTTCAAAATAATTCTTAATGATCTAGTTTATAATTTTATTATTTAATACATCTTTTTATTCAACATATCAGCTAGCCAGATAAAAAAACCTTTTTCTTTTGCTTTAAATAATGGCTGCATAGCAAAAGTATAATAAGTGATTCTTCTTATAACGTATATTAAAACTATTACAGCTGCAATCAGTGTAATAAATGAACCTAAAAAATAGCCAAAACCATAGAATTTTACTCCTTTAGGTATAAAGTAATAAGTAAAAGCAGTATTTGATAATAAAAACATTAAAGATACAAATAGAGCTTGCTTTCTCATTTCAAAATATAAAAGTATAAGTATTATAAGTAATACAAAAACATTACATAATGAACCTAAAGCACTTATTCTAAATATGTCCCTTACTATAAGAGGTATACCTAAAAAAGTAAATATTTTACTAGATAAGACTATAATAGTTAAAGTTATTATAGTCTGTGTTTCCATTGTATATATTAACTGCCTATTTATAGAACGCTCCATTTCTTGCCTTGCAATTTCAATCTGTTCATATGTTCCATCCTTTGCTACTAATCCGTAATATTTTTTATATTTATCGTAAAATTCTGTTTCAATAGATACCATAAATAATATCATTGTTGGAATTACTGTTAAATAAGCTAAAAAAACAGCACTATCATAAAGCGGTGCATATTTATATGTTTGATAAATATCTACTCCTAGCGGGCTATACCACATCATAATATCATCAATCCAAAGCCCTAATGTATAAAAAAATCCAATATAAAATAAGCTCGGTAGTCTGCTCATATAGCTAATAAAATCAAATTCAAAATTATTTCCATAAAAGAAAGTTGTTAAAAAACTATACATCAATATAAGATAAGTAAGCATTATTCCTGTCAAGTAACTTAGTAAAATATTACTTGCTATACTGTACTCTTTAAAAGGTATAGGATAATATACAAAAACAATTGTAAGAATAACAGATATACATCCTCCGTAAATAAACGCCTTTGATATTATTAAATAATTTTTTACTGCACTCAAATAAACCATTAATATCCATATCAAAGAAACTAAAACAAAAAGTGAGAGCGACATATATTTGTAATATATAGGTAAATTCTTATTGTAATAGTAAGTAAAAGCTATTATAAAACTTATAAACGCTATAATTTTGCTCAATCCCTTAAAAGATGCACGTATATAACCATAATCCTTAATATAGAGCTTGTCAGATATATATCTTGTAATAATAATTTGCCATGGAGCAGTAATAATCTGAGAAAAAACAAAACTATATACAATAGTTCCCATAAACAAATCTCTTTGAGCAATATCATCGAAGTAATAATCAGTTAAAAAAAGTAATATATTCACAGTAATAACTGCAGCAATCCATGGCCCAGCAGAAACTAAAGCAGAATATATATAAGCCTTTGTGCGTTTTGAATACATTTCCTCTTTGAACAATTTTTTCAAAGCAAATCCTATGCCTGCCATTTAATCACCTTAATTCATGGTATATTTTAGAATACCTCTTTATTAGCTTTTCTTTTGTATAATACTTTTCTACTCTTTTCCTTCCATTTAAACTCATTTGCTGACTTAATTCTTTATTTTTCAAGATTCTTATAATTGCATCTGCAGTTTCATTTGGAGATACTGGTTTAGTCACAATACCAGCAAGTCCTATATCATCATTTTTAGTTCCTTCAATTAACTCTCCACATGAACCTACATCTGTTGCAACAATAGGTATGCCAGAAGCCATCCCTTCCAATATAACTAAAGGCTGACCTTCTGAAATTGATGTTAATACCAAAACATCCATCTTAGAAAGATAATTTTTTATATCTACTCTTCCTGTTATGATGATATTTTTTTTCAATTTTAAAGTTTCAATCAAGTTTAGGCATTCATTATAATACTCTTTATCTTCATCATAAGGACCTATTAAATATAATTTTGAATTAGGAATTTTTGTATTAACTATTTTAAAAGCTCTAATCAATGTCTTTACATCTTTTATAGGAACAATTCTTAAAATTGCACCTACATTAAACCCTTCATGTTTCTCTTTTTTTACTTTATATCTTTCTATGTCAACACCATTTGGTATTACTATAGTCTTATGATGCTCTGAGCCAAGTTCTAACTGTATGTTTCTATTTCTTTCAAATAGAGAAATAACTCTATCAGCTGTCTTATAAGCACCTGTTGAAATAAAATAGAAAAAATCAATCCAAATATTTTTATATATACCTTGTACCCATTTTGATTTAATAATTTCTTCTTCTCTCTCTCTGGCATATATTCCATGTTCAGTTAATATAAATGGTTTATTATATTTTACTTTCGAAACTACTCCTAATAATCCAGCGTACCCCGTTGATACTGAATGATATATATCAGCTTTCGGTATTTCTGTTTGAATAATATTTATCATAGGCAAAAACATTGATCTCATAGTCCAAAAAAATCTATTAAAGCCCTCATGTCTATATTTTTCTTGATACAATTTCAATAATATATTCCAAAAGGTTTGGCTTTTTAAAAACTCTACACAATCCCCTATTTTCTTTCTATTAGCTATAATACTAATAACTGTTTCCCAATTTACATCATTATTAAATCTTAAAAATGCTTCTAATTCATTTAACTTGTCTTTACTAATATGAGGTTCTCTCATTCTTTTTTTAGGTGATATATTTTGATAACCATTTAAATATACTGTTTTTATCTCTATAACATTTTTAGGTATATCATATTTATATTTCAATTTTTCGACTTCAGAAGGCATTACTGAAAGTATTTTGAAATTTATTTCTTTCATCTCTGTAACCAGTTGATGTATCCAAGATGCTACTCCACCAGGAATATACGGGTAAGAACCTTCTGATATAATACATACTTCCATTATTCTCTCTCCCTATAACCAGTAATTTATTATTCCCTCATATTTTTCAGGTATTTTTATTTCTAATTCTCTAATTTTTTTAGCTATATTTGAAACCATTTTATAATTTTTTAAATTATAATAAATCTTCATTAAATAGAAATATGTCTCAAATTTTGGAGAAAAATTCTCAAAAAGCCTTTTTATTAAATAAAAACAGTCATCAAATTTACTTAATTTAATATTAATATCTATCATTTTAAGCAGAATTTCATAATTATCGTTAAACCTATCAATATTATCTTCTAATAGATTTAAATACTCTTTTAAGTAGATTTTTAAAGATTCGTCATCTAAAAGACCAGAATTAATATAGCTATCATACAGTTCAATTATTTCTACTAAAGTATTTACCTCATTACTTTGTATATACTTTTGTTTTAATATAAATAGATTTCTCTCATATTCCTGTTCAAATAAATTGAGAGTAGATGCAGCATAATGAACGACCTCAGGGTCTTCATCTAGCAAAGCTGTTCTTAAAATATATACTTTTATTTCCATATCATTATCAATCAATTCAATTATCGCTTCTTTTTTCTCACTGCTTGGAGAATATTTCAATTTATCATACATACTTAACAAGTTTAATTCTTTATTAATATTTATTTTCTTTATATTCTCTAATTCATTCTTATAATGAACATATTTTTCATATTCTTTTATCAAACCATTTTTCTTCGCATAACTTTCTAACATAATATTAATAGTCGTAATAAAAATCATACCTATACCAGGTAAAAATAAAGCAATATAAAAAGGTAGTGCTTTTGAGTCTTTAAAAACCTTTTTACTGAGAATAAATAATATACAAACAAAAACTATATGCAAAACCACTAGTGTACTAAAAGCTATATTTCGAAAGAAAAAATAATTAATTGAAATCATAGTGTCTAATATTGTTAATATTAAATATATAATAAACTCAAATACTCTCATAATATCACCTATTCCAAAATAACTTTCACTACTGGACTCCTACCTTCTATTAAATATAAATTTCTATCCTTATCTATCAGCTTATAATAACCACCTTCTACTTTTTTTACCTTTTCTTTAGACCTTAAAAAATGATATATTGGCACAACTCCATTTTCATAATATATGTAAATTGTATTATCAACTTTTTTTGTATAAACTTTTAATTTTTCTAATTTCAAATAATTGATATATGCTTCATAGTCAGTCATAGGAACTAAAAATGGAAAATTATTATATACCTCTTTAATAATCCGTTCAAAATTTTTCTCCAATTTTCTCCATGTCATACCTTTAGATCTCTCTACATCCAACAAATCATCAGGATGTATAAAATGATTAAATATTCCATAATGGGCTATACCATTATAAATATCCCACATCAATTTTTTATCATAATGGTATCCAGCACTTATTCTAGGAAAATCATATGTATCTGGTATATCAGGGTCTTTTCCAAACTCCTGATATAATACGCTTTTTTCTTTTTCACCTGTATATAATCCTGCAAAAACTTTAACATCCTTAAATACCTTTTTTACTGCAATTTTACCATCTCTTGAAATTATATTAGACGGTGGTACATAAGTAAAAATCTTAACATCACCAAACAGCTTTTCAAGCTCACCCTTTAGCACCTTAAGTCCTTCTTCTATTGTTTTAAAAGATTCCCATGGCGTATAACTGTATTTTTCAAACTCCATTTGCCCTTTTAAAGCCAATGAATTATGATTATATCCATGTATTCCTATTTCTCCATTAAGCTCAGCTAATTTTCTTCCAAAATATTTTATATCATTTAGCTCCTGCTTATTTAGTTTCCTTATTGGGCTCGTAGTATCATTAGAATATGTTCCAATAACAAGTCCAGTATATTTCAAATTATATTTTTCAGCTAAATTGTATAAAAAAGACCACCAAATATTTCTATAAAATTGCCGATTGTTCATATGATACTGATTATATATAATCTCATCTCTACCTGGTTTTATAGGTGCTGGAAAATCATCAATATCGACTATTTTCCCATTAAATATAGTTGTTAAAAAATAATCATTTATATATGACGTATACTGAAGCAATAAACCTCTATTTGCTTTATCCATCAGTAAAGTTGAATTAACATATAACACCTTTCCTCTTCCATACTCATGTATCCATACAATCGGTCGTTTTTCTGCAACAGCTAAAATATTAACATCTTTATCTAAGTCTACATCCAAAATGGAATTTGATACTTTTTTATCTTTTATTTCTATCTCATCTAATCCGGGGAAAAACTTTACCATAGACTTGTATCCTTCAACAATACCATTTGAAAAACCTCTATTTTGTGCAATTCCTATCATTTTATCAAATGGAGGATAATATCCTCTTACTAAAAATACTGCCTTACCCCCGTTATTTATATACTCTAAAATACTTTTATAATTTTTTAATTCATATACTCTTTCAGTACCTATAACTAATAAATCATCATGTTTTAACTTTTTTATCTCTTCAGCTACTTTATCGGAATCTATTTTTAAGTAATTACAATTCAGTTTCGCCATTTTGAATGTATAGAAAATGTTTTTATACAAATCTTTTGATCCTTTATCTTTGTCAGAAAAAAGTACTAATATTTTATTGTAGCTATTTGGTATTTCAGTACTTATATATTTAAAATCAATAGCTTTTTCTTTTTGCCTTATTCCAAAAATATTTTCTAAAATCTCACTTCTAAATACTTGAATCAAAGTAGCCGACAGCAAAACTACTGTTAATATAATAACTAGATTTTTTCGGTTTTTCATTTTACCCTCTCCAGTTTATAGCTAAATTTACTTAGTATCTTTTCGTTAATTAAATCTAAATTGTTAGTTTTTGTTGCTGGTAATAATACATATACAATATCATTTTCATCATCATATCCTATTACATCTGTTTTTCTTAAAATCTGTCTGAAATTAATGTCCAAAATGTTTAAATCTATTTCTTTCCTTTTATAAGCAAGTAAACAGTATTCAAGTTTAAATTTTCTTTTTCGCTTTTTCTCTTCTTCCAATCTTGCAACAAATCTATCAAATTTCATAATACGAGTACCATCATAATAATAATCTTTATTTATGTCTTCTTCTATCTCTATAGCACTAACTAATGCTTTATTTATCCATTCTACAATTACTTTAAATAGATTATAAGAATAATCAGTAACCTCTTCAAAATTCATCTCATCTATATTTATTATCGCTATAACCTTGTCCTCTTTTATCAATGGAGCAGACATTATAGGAAAATCGTCGTTACAATTTATGTCATGTTTAATAACCTTTTTTTCAAAAATTAAAAGCTTGTAGCATTCATCTTCATCTACTTTTATAGAATTTCTTATTTCTTCAGTAAAATCTCCAACTTTAATTTTTAATCTCAAATACTCCTGCCTATCATCTACAGTGTAAATAGATATACTTTTTGCTCCTAAAAACTTAGATAAAATACCTAAAGTTTCTGTGTACACTTCTTCCGGATTGAGCTTAACTAACGAAGATGCTGCTTCAAATAATGAAATTATACTGTACTGAGCACCAATAATCTGCTTCTTCATTTGCTCTCTAATAAATGTACTTTTCTCATATAATTCCTTTAGCTCCTCATAGTTCTTTTTTAACAAATCAAACTCCAAATTCATATTTTTTAATTGAAATTCATAATTATCCTTAAATCTACCTAAAATTACAGCAGATAAATAGAACATTAACAAAAACTTATAGTAACTAAAATCAATTAAAAATATATAAAGGTCCTTACCTAATAGGTAATAAACATATACATAAACTAAAGAGGAAATTGTCGCACTAATAAGCCCTAAGTAATTACCATACCTCAATGCCATCATTGAAGTGACTATAAGAAGTGGGTGCAAATTTAATGTAAGAAAATTCTCTTTAATTGGACTTAACCTATAAAATATAATAAATATAAAAAAATCTATAATAATAGTTTCTATCAAACAATATCTTAACTTTTTTTTATTCAAAAGAACCACTCCTATAAAAATCTACCGTTCTTATTAATCCGTTATATAAAGAATATTTGGGCTTCCAGCCAATACGTTTATATGCTCTATTTATATTAAAAAAAGAGTGTTTGATATCTCCTTTTCTCTCTGAATTATATAAAGGTTCAATCTGAGTATGTAGTATTTTCTTTAGCATATCAATTAAATCATTTATTGATATTTCTACTCCTGAACCAATATTTAGTATTTCATTGTTTCCTCTTTCCATAGCAAGAATATTAGCTTCTATTACATCATCAACAAAAATGAAATCTCTTGTTTGCATTCCATCTCCATATATAATAGGATTTTTTTTGTTCAATATTAAATCTATAAATTTCCCTATTACACCGCCTTCTCCTCTTTTATTTTGCCGTATACCATACACATTAGCATATCGTAAAATAATATATTTAAATCCGTACAATTTGCTATATAACTTTATATAGTTTTCTGCTGTATATTTAGATAATCCATAAAAAGAAATTATATTTATCGGATGATCTTCATCAATTCCCAAATACTTGGGTTCACCATAAACAGCTGCTGATGAAGAATAAATAAACTTTCTTACATTATATTTCTTACAGCTTTCCAAAATGTTAATTGTACCAGCTATATTAACATCACTATCAAACTTAGGATTAATTATAGATTTATTTACATCTACTTGAGCAGCTAAGTGATATACTATATCAAATTTTTCTTCTGCAAATACTTTTATTATATTTTTTTCTCGAATATCCATATTATAAAATTTAGCTTTTGGACTTACATATTTCTTATCCCCTGTATATAAATTATCGATTACCACAACTTCATGATTTAAAGCTAACAGCTTGTCAACTAAATTTGCCCCAATAAATCCAGCACCACCTGTAACCAAAACTTTCATACATAGCTCACCCGCTTAGTTTATTCTATTTAAATATATTACCCTTAAAAATACATATAATTCATTAAAGAATACATATTTCCAATTTAAATCATATATAAATGGGTATATATTATATATATTTTTTAAAGTTAGGAGGAGTGGGAATGAAAATACATTTTTATGGAGCTGCTGAAGTCGTAACAGGCTCTAATCATTTGATTACAACAGATAAACACAAAATTCTAATTGACTGTGGTCTGTTTCAAGGTAGTGAAGAACTAGAAAAATTAAATTACAAGGATTTTGAATATAATCCTTCTGAAATTGATTTTGTTTTACTTAGTCATGCTCACATAGACCATAGTGGTAGAATTCCAAAGTTAGTAAAAGAGGGTTTTAAAGGCAAAATAATTTGTACAAAAGCAACCTATGATTTATGTAAAATTATGCTATTAGATAGTGGGCATATACAAGAATCAGATACAAAATGGCTTAACAAAAAACGCCTACGTGCTGGTAAAACTCCTGTTAAACCTCTATACACAGTTGAAGATGCTAGAATAAGCTTAAACTACTTTGAACCTGTTTTGTATGACCAAAAAATTGATCTAAACGAAAACATACAAGTCAGATTTAGAGATGCTGGTCATTTGCTTGGTTCATCAATAATAGAATTATGGATTACAGAAAAGAATAAGACAGTAAAAATAGTTTATTCTGGCGACTTAGGAATGAAAAATAAACCTATACTAAGAGACCCAGAACTTATAGAAGAAGCAAACTATTTAATTGTTGAATCAACATATGGTGATAGACTTCACGAAAGCGTTGCTGAAAGAGCTAATAAATTAATAGAAATAATAGATAAAACTACATCACGAGGTGGAACAGTTATTATCCCTTCATTTGCTGTAGGAAGAACTCAAGAATTAATCTATGAATTAAATAACTATTATGAGCATTTAGACATTGTAGAAACATATAAGAAAATACCTATCTATGTAGATAGCCCAATGGCAGTTTCAGCTACTAAAGTTTTTAAAGAAAACCCCTACTGCTTTGATGATGAAGCCAAAAAACTCATACTAAGTGGAGATAATCCTTTTGAATTCGAAAATCTTTATTTCGTTAATGACCAAAAAGAATCTATGCGTCTGAATGAATACGATTATCCAAAAGTTATTATTTCAGCTAGTGGAATGTGTACTGCTGGTAGAATTAGACATCATCTTAAGCATAACCTTTGGAAAAAAGAAAATAGTGTTATTTTTGTAGGTTACCAAGCAGAAGGTACTTTAGGCAGAATTCTTAAAGATGGTGTGAAAAAGGTCAAAATACTAGGAGAAGAAATAAAAGTTTTAGCTGAAATATACAGCATTGAGGGTTTCTCTGGCCACGCTGACCAAAAAGGTTTAATGGACTGGTTAAAAGGATTTAAAAAATTCCCTGAAAAAGTTTTTGTAGTCCATGGTGAAGAACATTCTGCTAAGAAATTAGCAGAATTAATTAAGAAAACTTTTAATGTCGATGCTGTCGTACCAAATATAGGTTATATATATGAATTTAAAGATAATGAAACAAAGATTTACCAAGGCGAAATATTAGAACCTCTTAAAAAGAAAGAAAACATTAAAAAAGAACTTCAAGAAGTATATAATCAGTTTGAAGTTTTAGTTGCTAATACTGAAAAAATTATTGACGAAGAAATATTAAAAAAAGATTATGATAATTTAAAAAATAAACTTATAGAATTACAGCAAAAATTACTAGATATTAGTATTCTTTTAGGAGATTAATATAATGGATTTTAGCAAAATCTTCTTTTTAATTTATTTAAATCGAAGATTTTGTTATAATATTATAATAAAGTTGAAAAAAATATATATGGAGGGATAATATGTCAAAAATAATTTTAGGTCTGCAAATTGACAATCGCTTCGAGGAAGTATCTGAAGTACAAAAAATATTGACTGATTACGGATGTATTATTAAAACCAGATTAGGCTTACATCAGCAAACAGAGGATAATAACAGCTGTACAGAGAAAGGATTAATAATACTTGAATTAACTAATAATTGTGGTGATAAATGTAACGAATTAGAACAAAAATTAAGTTCAATAAATGGTGTTATAGTTAGAAAAATGGATTTCTCTTATTAATTTATATTTAAAAAGACTTCTATTGGTCGAGCTAATAGAAGTCTTTTTCTTTTTGTGATTCAAATCACTGAATTATTTCTGATAATTGGGTAAATTATAATTAAGAATCTAAAAAAATAATAGGAGGGGTAATTGTGGATAGACAAATGTTCTGTTTTCAATGCGAACAAACAGTAGGTGGAAAAGGCTGTGTTAAAATAGGTGTTTGTGGTAAAGACCCAGAAGTTGCAGCCTTACAAGACTTACTTGTTTATTTATTAAAAGGAATAGGTTATTATGGACAGAAAGCATTAGAAAAAGGTAAGAAAATTGATGAAGAAACTAACAAGTTTGTTATGGATGCAATGTTTGCTACTTTAACTAATGTTAACTTCGATGCTGAAAGATTCGTTGAATATATTAAAAAAGCTGATGAAGTAAAAGAAAATCTTAAAGAATTGGCTGGAGATATTGAAGGATCTATCCCAGAAGCTGCAAGTTACAAAGTACCTTCAACAAAAGAAGAAATGATAAATGATGCAAAGAAAGTTGGAGTAATGGCTGACGAAAATTTAGATCAAGACATTCGATCACTTAGAGAATTACTTATCTACGGTTTAAAAGGAATGGCTGCTTACGCACATCATGCTTATGTTTTAGGTAAAACTGATGAAACTGTAAATAATTTCTTCTACAAAGGACTAGCAGCTACTTTAGATAATAATTTGACTATAGACGATTTATTTAATCTAAATATGGAATTAGGTCAAGTTAACTTTAAATGTATGGAATTATTAGATAGCGCTAATACTGGTGCTTATGGCAACCCTGAACCAACTGAGGTATTAATAACTAAGAAAAAAGGACCTTTTATAATAGTTTCTGGCCACGACTTAAAAGATTTAAAAGAACTTCTTGAACAAACAGAAGGCAAAGGTATAAATATTTATACTCACGGAGAAATGTTACCAGCTCATGCATATCCTGAACTTAAAAAATATCCACATTTAGTCGGTAACTACGGTGGCGCATGGCAAGATCAACAAAAAGAATTCGACAATATACCTGGTGCAATATTAATGACAACAAACTGTTTACAAAAACCTAGGGATAGCTATAAAGATAGAATATTTACTACTAGCATAGTAGGTTGGCCTGATGTAGCTCATATAGAAGAGGTAAATGGTAAAAAAGATTTTACACCTTTAATAGAAAAAGCTTTAGAACTTGGAGGTTGGCAAGAAGACGAAGAAGAAAAGAAAATTTTAGTAGGATTCGGTCATAATACAGTATTAAGTCTATCCGACAAAATTATTGAAGCTGTGAAAAAAGGTGATATTAAACACTTCTTCTTAATAGGTGGATGTGATGGTGCTAGACCAGGAAGAAATTATTATACTGAATTTGCAGAAAAAACACCAAAGGATACAATAATTTTAACATTAGCTTGTGGAAAATATAGATTCAATAAAAAAGATTTTGGTACAATTGGAGAATTCCCAAGATTATTAGATGTTGGTCAATGTAATGATGCTTATTCAGCTATAAAAATTGCAGTTGCTCTTGCAGAAGCTTTTGAATGTGATGTAAACGAACTACCTCTATCAATAATACTATCATGGTATGAACAAAAAGCGGTATGTATCCTTCTTACATTATTATCATTAAATATCAAAAATATCTATCTTGGACCAACTTTACCAGCTTTCGTTTCACCAAACGTATTGCAAGTATTAGTTGATAAATTCAATATAAAACCTACTTCAAATGTAGAAGCTGATATGAAAGAAATATTAGGCTAATCTAAAAGGCTATCTCGATCGAGATAGCCTTTTTAGATTAGATTTTATAATTTAGTTGGTAAAAAAATATCAAATTTTGTACCAATTCCTGGTTTGCTAGAAACTTCAATATATCCACCATGTTCATCAATAATTCTATGAGTTATAGATAATCCAAGTCCAGTTCCAGTATCTTTAGTTGTATAAAACGGTTCAAATATTTTTTCCAGTTCATTTCTCTGTATACCTGTCCCGTTATCTTCAAATGATACCTTAACCCAATTATCTTTTATATTTAAACTTATGTTTAAACAACCTCCTTCAGGCATTGCTTGTACAGAATTGAATATAATATTTATAAAAGCTTGTTTTATTTTTTCTGCATCTATTAATATCTTTATATCTACTTTAGATGTATAGATAATTTTAACACCATGTTGTTGAGCATACTTTTTAGTAAGCATGATTACTTCTTTTATAAGTTTATCTATACTTTGAGTTTTTATCTGATTTACATTAGGCTTAGCAAAATCCAACAAGCCTTTAATTACCATATTAGCTCTATCTACTTCATGAACTATAATTTCGAGACCCTCTTTTATTTCAGCATTTTCTATATCTTTAACTACAGTCTGAGATATAGTCTTTATAATTCCTAATGGATTCCTTATTTCATGAGCAATCCCAGATGCAAGCTGTCCAACTGCTGATAGTTTTTCTGCTCTCCTCACTTGATTTTCTAATTTCCTTATCTGCGAAATATCCTCAAGTACAATAACTACTCCTTCTATTCTATTTAGGATATTATGCAATGGATAAGCAAATAATTTTACATAAATATTAGTTTTATCTTTTGAATTACATTTAGTAACAATATTCACTTTTTTATTAAAAGTCAGTACATCTTTTAAAGTTTTTTCAATCTTATCATACTCTACAAATAAAATATCTAATCCCTTACCTATGCATGTTTCATCTAAACCTAATAATTTTTTTCCTTCTTTATTTATCAATTGTATTTTTAAATCTTTATCAACTGCTATAAGAACATTAGTTATACTATCTAATATATTTTGAGTAAAATTTTCAAGATCGGTCAATTTTCTAATCTGCATCTCTAATATCTTTTTCTTTTTGAAATCTGCTTCAACTAAAAATCCAGTAACCGTACCTATAAAAATAAACATAACTATTTCTAAAAAATGATTTAAAATAGACATATTTATTTTCTGTAATGATAATATCTCTGGAAAGATTAAAGGTGTACCATATAAGATAGAAACTATTATTGATGTAAATAGCCCTCCCTTTAATCTGAATTTAAATGAAGAAATTATTATGGGAATATAAAATAATCTCCTGTGGAAATCGTGTATATCCCATCTAGCTGGTATAATTGAATAATGAAGCATTGTTATAATCACAATACTTATACTAATAAAAATAATGTCTATTATCTCTTTTTTACTAAATCTCTTCATTTTAATTCTCCTTTAAAGGTATATATTCCATATGGATTTTTTTAAATATCTCTAATAGTTATTATAATACATAATATTTATAATTTTGGAACAAAAAAAGGATAGATTTTTAAATCCATCCTTTAAATTAGAAATATTGTATATAACACTAGTACTATGCTATTTAACATTGTTAAATAATTTCTTTTCGCTAAATTTTTCTTCACATTCCCTACTACAAAAATAATATGTGTGGCCATTAATAGTTTTTCTTATTGAGTTACTCTTACTAACATACATACCACATACAGGGTCTTTAGCTGTATCTAATGCGTGCATATTGTTGTGGTTATCTTTATGCATGTCGTGTTCACTATGATGCTGATGTGTTGTATGACTACCATGTGAGTGGCCTCCACAACATCCTCCACCTCTTCTCATCATATAAAACATCAATACTACAAATCCTATAGCTAGTAATATATTCATTTTTTTCCTCCTTTTAATAAATAAAATGATTTATTAGATAATACCAAATTTTTCATTCTAATTTTCTAAAATTTACTATTTAGTTTATATTTAATAGAGCTCCATATAGGAGCTCTACATTACTCTATTGATACAGCTTTATAACCTGCTTCTTCAACTGCTTTTGCTAATTTAGAATCATCTACTTCATGTGCTAACTCTACTACTGCCTTTTTCTCTGCAACATCAACATCAGCAACTTTAACTCCACATACATTTTCTAATTCTTTCTTTACACGACCTGCGCAATGTCCACAAGTCATTCCTTCAATAACAATTGTTTTTTTCATAATAACCCCTCCTAAATTTTTATTTATTTATTTTTAGCTGGCTTAAAGCCTTTTAATCTTAAAGCATTTGATAATACTGAAACTGAACTAAGTGACATAGCAGCTGCTGCAAACATTGGATTTAGTTTTGGTCCTCCAAATATATACAATAGTCCTGCTGCTATTGGGATACCTGCTGCATTGTATGCAAATGCCCAGAATAAATTTTGTTTTATATTTCTTATTGTAGCTTTACTTAGCTGAATAGCTGTTACTACATCCATAAGGTCACTCTTCATCAACACTATGTCTGCTGATTCCATAGCAACATCTGTACCAGAACCAATAGCAATACCAACGTCAGCTTGTGCTAATGCAGGAGCATCATTTATACCATCTCCAACCATTGCAACTTTTTTACCTTTTTCTTGAAGCTTTTTAACTTCATTAGCCTTATCTTGTGGTAAAACCTCAGCTAAAACTATATCTATTCCTACTTGTCTAGCTATAGCTTCAGCTGTTCTTCTATTATCACCAGTAATCATTGCTACTTCTATTCCCATACTATGAAGTTTCTTAATGGCTTCTACACTACTTTCCTTCACTACGTCTGCTACTGCTATGATACCAACTAGTTTATTATTAATAGCAACAAACATTGGTGTCTTACCTTCATTTGCAAGTCTGTCAGACTCTTCTTGAAGAGTTATTTCAATATTTCTATCATTCATTAGTTTTTTATTTCCTAAAAGTATGTCTTTACCTTCTATCGTAACTTCTATACCATGTCCTGGTATAGCTTGGAATTTTTCTATTTTTTTCAATTGTAGTTCTTTTTCCTCTGCTTTTTTTACAATTGCTTCACCTAGTGGATGCTCAGATCCTTTTTCCGCAGATGCAGCAATTACTAATAGTTCATCTTTATCAAATCCATCTATTGTTATAATATCTGTTACAGCTGGTTTACCCTTTGTTATAGTTCCTGTTTTATCAAATACTATAGTATCTATTTTATGAGCTGTTTCTAATGGCTCTCCACCTTTAATTAATACTCCATATTCTGCGCCTTTTCCAGTTCCAACCATTATTGCTGTTGGTGTAGCTAATCCAAGTGCACAAGGGCATGCTATAACTAGTACTGCGATAAAAATTGTTAAGGCGAACACAGGTGTTGCACCTGATATATACCATGCCAAACCTGATAAAATTGCTATTACAATTACAATAGGTACAAAATATCCTGAAATAACATCTGCCAACTTCGCTATTGGAGCTTTTGAACCTTGTGCGTCTTCAACAAGTTTTATTATTTGAGCCAATGCAGTATCTTTACCAACCTTTGTAGCTTTAAATTTAATTGTTCCATTTTTATTTAAAGTTGCACCTATTACCTTATCTCCGACATTTTTTTCAACTGGCATACTTTCACCAGTAAGCATCGATTCATCTACTGATGTATGTCCTTCTATAACAATTCCATCAACTGCTATCTTTTCACCAGGTTTTACTAAGATAATGTCCCCAACTTCAACTTCTTCTATAGGTATAGTTTTTTCTTTTCCATCTTGTATTACTGTAGCAGTCTTTGGTTGTAATCCCATCAATTTCTTAATCGCTTCAGAAGTCTTACCTTTTGTAACAGATTCTAAATATTTACCTAATAATATAAGTGTAATAATTACTCCTGCAGTTTCAAAATATATATCTTGTGCATATTGTACATTTCCTTGTATAATCTCATATATACCATATATTCCATATAAAATTGCTGCAGATGTACCAATAGCTATTAGTGAATCCATGTTAGGATTCTTTCTAATTAATGCTTTAAAACCTACTGTGTAAAACTTATTACCAGCTATAACTATTGGAATTGTTAATAAAAACTGTACTAATACAAAGTTTAATGGATTTATAGATGGATCAATTACTTTTGGTAATGGTAGTCCTATTAGATGTCCCATCGCTATGTATAAAAGTGGTACTGTAAATATAGCTGATGTTACAAATTTTCTCCAAAGTGTATTCATTTCTTTTATTCTGCGTTGTTTCTCTACATCTTCAGTTTGTGTTTCAATCTCAAGTGCTTCGTAACCAGCTTTCTTTATAGCTGTTTTTATATCAGAAATCCTTGTTTTATAAGGATCATATTTAACACTAGCTCTTTCTGTAGCAAAATTTACACTTACTTGTTTTACTCCTTCTAATTTGTTTATTTCTTTTTCAATAGCCTTTGCACAGGAAGCACAAGTCATACCACCAATTGGTATTATAACTTCTCTAACATCTACTTCTTCATCTGCACTATATCCTGCATCTTTTACCGCATTTTTTATATCACTTATACTAACTTTTGATTCATCAAATTTAACTTTTAACTTTTCTGTAGCAAAATTTACGTTAGCAGCTTCTACCCCATTAAGTTTATTTACGCTTTTTTCAATAGCTTTTGCGCATGATGCACAAGTCATACCATTAATTTTTAGCATTGCTTCTCTCATATCAGTTTTCCCTCCTCCTTTATCCTTTTATATAATAAATTATTTCATAATGCCTCCCTCCCCATAAGGGGTGGGTTATTTTGATTATAACACATACTTATTATTTAATCAAGTATATATCTATTTATATTTTTATATTACCCATTAAAAATCATATCTATCATTTTTTCGACTTTTTTTAGCTTATTTTTTATATAAATTATTTCTTCCTTAAATACTTATTTGAATAGTAATTATCTTATTTATTCCAATAATTTGAATATAAATATAGATAAATACATCAATGCTCCAAATAGCATAGTTATTGTAAAACCGAAATTCATAGATATTATTAGAGAAAGTACAGAACCCATAACAGACATAATTCCATTTACACCCAACATAAGTGGTATATATTCTTCTTGTTCTTTGTCTTTCAATCTTAGTATTCCTTTTGGAAAAGCCATTCCCATAAAAAATCCAAGTGGAAACAAAGTTATTGTTAATATTAATAATTTATATATTTCTTTAAAATCCTTATATAGTTTTACACTATTAGGCAATATAATTAATAAAGATATAATCAAAATAGGTATAAAAATGAAAACTATATCTCTATGCTTAATGGTAGTCTTGAATATTTTCTTATTACTAAAATAACTACCTATACCACAGCTCAATAATAGAGAAAATACTGTATAACTAAAAGCGCGTATTGGATTACCTAATAATAATATACTTTTCTGAATTAAAGATATTTCTATTAGCATAAATCCTATTCCTATTGCACTAAAATAAAATAATGGTCTTAAATCACGTATATTACGAGTAAAAGTTCTAAATAATGCTACTATAATTATGCTTATTAGAATGATTAGAATTTGTAATATATTAGGTACACCTTTTTTGAAATCATAAAAAAACGGTTTATTATCTATTGTAGGTTTTGCATTAAAATATAATTTATCGTACATTTCTTCAAGTGTCCATTTTCCTAAAACCAAATCTTCATATAAATCCATATTTTTAATACCTGGCATATTTAGAATAATTCTGTCCTGCTTTACTGCTGCATTATATATATTTTCAATTTCTTCTGTTGTAAAAGGTTTTTTCTTAAAAATAACAATAGGCATATTTATTCTGTTTTCATGCTTTTCCATCATCGAGTTTGTTATATTATTAATCACTATAAAATGTTTTAAAATATCTTTTTGATTAACACCAGCATCCAAAAGAGTTTCAATACCAGTATTTATTCCTCTTACCATATCAAATGTGCCATGAAACATAAAGCTTAAATAGCCATCATCTTTTAAATGATCAAAATAAATTTTAAACGCTTCTTTTGTATATAAAAAATTTTCTGTTAAACTTAAGCCACCATAACCGATTGCTTTTGACATTACCATTGATAAATAAATATTATTATATTTTTTATTTGTATTTTCAATAAAAGTTCTACCGTCTTCAACAAATAAATTAACACCCTCATAATTGTAAATATCACCATTAAAATCTTTATAAGCATTAACAGTATCCACTATTGAAGAATTTATTTCTACAGCATCTATATTTTTACTACCTCCTAAAATTGCAAGTAAAACATCTTTTCCTCCACCTGGACCAATCAGTAACGTATCTTCATTATTACCGATAGTAAATGGTAAATAATTAATCTCTTCTTTTAGATAACTTACTTCATCAAGGTTACCATTAAACCTTATCATTGGAGCACTTGCTCCCCCATCTGTTATGATTATTTTTTCTCTATCATTATTCTCTATTACATCAGTTCTAGAAATAGAATCCCAACTAGAAAATACTATATTTACTTCTTCATTACTATTTTGTCTAATATGTTCAATGACTGTTATTGGGCTTGTAAGATATGAAGTAAAATTGTTTTCTAATTCTAATAAAATATTCTTCTGTATTAATAATGTACTTGTTAAAATTAAGAATGATATTAAAACATATTTCATTTTTTTAGTTCCAAACTTAATACTAAATAAAACACCTGAAAATATGCTAAAGATAATAATAACAAACAAAGTCCTCATAAAACTCAAATTATCCATTAAAGGTATTATAATAACACTTCCTAATGTAGAACCTAATAGATCTGCAAAATATAGTTTATTACTAATACTACTATACTTTAGAAATACTAATGCTAATATCATTCCTCCTATAACAAAAGGTATGCTAGTTATAAGTGAATAGATTAAATAAATCTTTATATAAGGTAACTTATAAATTATAATAATACTAATAAAAAAAGAAAAAGCTAATGTCAAAGCTAGTTTTTCTAGTGAATATTTTTTTCTAGTTTTATAAATAATTAATCCCCCAAAACATAATCCCAATACAGCTAATGATATCGTCAAAAATACAAAATGGTAAAATAATATTGTTGAAAATAATCTTGTAATTAACATTTCATATACAAACAATGATATTGATAAGAAAAAAATTGCTAATAATTCTAATAATATATTTTTATGACTTAAACTATTCATTTGAATCTCCTTTCCGTCATCTTAATCTATGTCTTCTATTTTCTCATTTTCTTGATTATTAGATTGATCTTCATTACCGTTTTTGTGCATTCTTATCATCATAAATACATGCATTAAAGGACATAATAAAAATACAAGCCAATAATAATTATTTGGCCTTCTATCAAAATTGGTTAACAATATTATCAATCCAATTGGTATTAAGCATGATAATAGCATTATAAATAAATGCTTGACTTGTCCATGTTTTCCTTTATCCATAGTAACACCTCTTTAATAGTTTTTATTTTTATCATCTCTACAAAACGGGCAATATCGCCAATTAATCTCTATTAATCTACCACAAGTTTCACATCTTTTCTTGAGCTTTTCATTGCAATAGGGACAGTAAATCGACTCATATTCAACCTCCTTTTTACAATATATACATTTTGCTTTATGCTTACTAAATTTATATTCTTTATCTATTGATGATAAAAAATAAACAATTATACCCAAAGCAAAATATGCAAATAAAATCATTAACATCACTTCCTTCATAAAGAAGTATATATAATATTATTTGCAATTTTCATACCAACAAGAATTAAAATTTAATAAATCTATTAAATCCACCTTATAAAGTCATCAAAAAAACTGATAATCACAAAGATTATCAGTTCATTCTTCTAATACATGTATCAAATCCTACACACTAAGTGTAGTAAAACATAAATTGTAAGACTACTTTTTCTATTTTAAATCCTTATAAAATATTACAGTAAACTTACTTCCTTTACCTAATTCACTTTCTACTTCTATTCTTCCATTATGAGCTTCAACAAGTGTTTTAGCTATAGTTAAACCAATACCTGTACCACCAGTTTTTCTACTTCTTGATTTATCACTTCTATAAAACCTCTCAAATATATAAGGTATATCTTTTTTAGGTATTCCTATACCTGTATCTTTAATAATTATACTTACCTTTTCTTCATTTTCTTCTAAAGCAACATATACTTGCCCTTCTGGATTTGTAAATTTCAAAGCATTAGAAAGTATATTAATAATTATTTGACTTACTTTATCTTTATCTGCATTTATAAAAACATTTTCTTTTACAAAACTATTAAGTTTAATATTTTTATTTTGAAATTGATACTTATAACTTTCTATTATTTCATTTAATAATTTAGATAAATTAATTTTTTTAATTTCTAGCGTAATTCTATGTTTCTCTATATCTGTTAAATATTTTAATTGCTCTACCAGTTTAATTAACCTAACAACTTCACTTTTACAAATATTTAATCTTTCTTGTGTAGGTTCCCAAATACCATCACTTATTGCTTCAATGTGACTTTGTAATATAGTTAAAGGCGTTCTTAGTTCATGAGATATATCCGCAGTTAATCTTTTTCTTAATGATTCCTGCTCTTTTAAAGATTCTGCAAGATGGTTTATTGATTTTGAAAGTTCTTGTAGTTCTGTTATATTATTAGATATTAAAACTTTAGTATCTAAATTACCTCTTCGTATATCATTAGCTGCTCTTGTTATTTTTAGAATAGGTTTTGAAATAATCTTAGAAGAATAAATTCCTAATATAAATGCAATAAATAAAGATATTACTGCAGCATAAATAATTGAATTGTTTATTCCTCTTGCAAATTCTAATTCTCTTTTAGATACTAAAAATGGACCATAATAACCAATCTCAGCTATTGCAACATCTTTACCATTAACTTCTATTTTATATTTTTTGGTCACATAATTTCTTGTTCTCATTGGCCCCCCCATCATAAATCTATCCATTTTACGCATCATATCATATCCCATTTTTCCCATCATTTCATTATGCATCTCAAACATATCTGATTCCATATAATGTGTAAAAATAATATTACCATCAAGGTCTTTAATAACTATATCAAAACCATTTATAAGGGGTGACTTACTGATATTATTCAGATTTTTTTCGGTCCATTTATTATCTATTGAATAAGTATATTTAATAAGTCCAATAATTTCATTAACCCTATTTGTTAGTTCATCCTTCATATATATGTCAAATTTCCTGAATAGAGTTATATTAGTTATTATGCTTACTAATATTATAGAAAGAAAAGTTGCTCCTAAAATAATTAGTATTAATCTTGTCCTTAGTTTTCGAAACATTTTTAATCCTCCAAAAATTTATATCCAACTCCATACACTGTTATTATATATTTATTTTCTTCATCCTCTATTTTGTGTCTAAGATTTTTTATATGTGCATCAATAGTTCTATCATATCCATCATAATCGTATCCCAATACTTTATCTATAAGTTCTTCCCTAGTAAATACTTTTCCAAGATTCTTAGCTAACACTGTCAATAGCTTAAATTCTTTTGGTGTCAATTTTATTAGTTTTCCACGTTTTTTAACTTCCATTTTATTAATGTCAATTACTAAATCTCCATTATTAAACTCAATTACATCAGCTTTTATAAACTCGTTACTAATTCTTCTAAATATCGCTCTTACCCGTGCTACAAGCTCTTTTGGACTGAATGGTTTTATCATATAATCATCTGCACCTATATCTAATCCGTTTATTCTATCCATTTCATCAACTTTGGCAGTCAACATAAGTATTGGTACTTCTGACTTGATTCTTATTTGTTTACAAACTTCTTCGCCAGGTAAATCAGGTAACATTAAATCAAGTACTATAAAATCTATTGCTTCTTTATTAAATACGTCTAAAGCCTCTTTTCCATTATATGCAGTAAATACATTATACCCTTCTTTTTGTAAATAAGCTTTTACAACATTTATTATTTGTTCCTCATCATCAACTAACAGAATATTTTTTTTGAATGAATCCATAATAACACCTCTACAATTAACCTTATTCTCTATACAAGAACACTATAATGTCCAGTATCTTCCAATACTGGACATTATATTAATTAAGATTTTAAGATTTTCTTTTTATGTTTATATTCTTCTTCACTAATTTCGCCATTTACATATTTCTCTTTTAATATCTCTAAAGCTTTACTTGAGCTTCTATAACTATGCTCTCTATTAATTAATTTTATAAACAATATAGTAATACCTACAACAACTAATATTTTTATTAAGCTCATGCCTAGCATCCAATACCATGCATTACTATATCCATACATATGCCACATATAAATCCCTCCTATTAATCATTTAACATTTTCTTCTTTCTTTCATATTCCTCTTCTGTAATTTCGCCTTTTGCATATCGTTCTTTTAGTATCTCTAATGCATCGCTTTTATCACGGTTTCCATAGTACTTTCTTTCATTTGCATATCTAAATATGAAATATATAGCTATACCTAATAAAAGTAGACCTAATATTCCTCCACCCATCATTCCAAAACCCATCATCATAGTCATCCCTCCTATTTTTCTTCATGTACTGATATTATTTTATCCAATTGTCCATGCCATGTATGATACCATACATCGCCTGTATAATAGTTTACACTTAACATACCTACAGTTTGATTATCTTTATTAACATGGAATGTATAATATCCATAAAATTCATGTCCTTCATTTGCTACAGAAAAATCTTTATTCATAAAACTTTTTACATATTCATCTGCTATTTTTATAGCTCTGTTTCTATCAATCTTTTTTATATTTTGCATATTAAAATTTCTATTACTATAGTTCCACATTCCAGATCCCATCATTCCAAAACCAAACTGAGCATGCATGCCATATTTTTCATTCCACATCATATTTGGTCCTGGTTCAGGATATATATATCCTGTATATGGGTTAACTAACAATTCCATAGCACCTTTTCCTGTATCCTTTTCTTCTACAGATACATAATATTCTGTATCTGTAAATACAAATATGTCACCTATCTCTAAATTTTTGTCATAGCTCTTTAAATAATTATTTATATTTTTCTTAATTTCATCTAATGGCATCTTCTCATTCATATTATCTATATTATTTGAAAAAACATTTGGCATCGCCATCATTCTTGGTGCACCCATCATATTCATCATGCCTGACATACCATTATATCCATTATTCCACATATACCCGTTAACGGTATTATATCTATACCCATTCATTGCTCCTTTAAACATTGAATATTGCCATGCATCTGCTAAAGCTATTGCCCCAGCTGCTAGTGTTATTATTAATATTGAAATCAAAGACCAAGTAATTTTTTTATTTACTCTCATATTAAATACCTCCTTTTCACTTGTTTAAATCCATTTTTATATTTAATATTTCATCTTTTAATTTTAATGCTTCTAACTCTAATTCTTTTGTTTCTAAAGTTTTAATCATATTATCAATTTCATCTAATTCCTTTTGTAACTCATCTTTTCGTTTTTCTAAGCTCTGTATATTTTCTTCAATATTTAGTTTTATACGAATATATTCCTCAGCAGTATCTTCACTTGATTTAACCACTGTTTCTGCTAAAGCTTCTACTCTTTCTTTTTCTTTTTTTAATTCTTCTAATCTTAACGATAATTTTTTCTGGACATTTTGTATTTTTTCTTTAGATTCTTTTAATTTATCTATCTTGTATTTGTATTTATTTTTTTGTTGGTTAATATTATTAACAGTTTCATCTGTTTCTCTATTTTCAGAATTCATTCTTTTTATGCGTATATTTACTAACTCATCAAAAGTTATAGTCATATTATATATTCTTTGTTTATATATACTGTATTCATTATCATCAATAAGACCTTCTGCATACATTTTCTTTAAAACCATCAATTTTTCATCTGTATCGTCTTGTCTATAGTGATTGTGACTATCTGGATTACATGTGCTATATCTTCTTGAATGTTCATAATAATCAAATGCTCTAAATAATCCTCTATGTCCACCGCAACCCATTATTCAACATCTCCTTTTTTTAACCTTAGTTTTAAATTTTCTAATTCTTGTTTTATTTTCTCATCTCTTTGAACTTTATTTAATTCTTCTTCTAAATTGTCTAGCTTATCTAATCCATCAAGGTTTTCTATTTCAATAAGTTCATTCATTGCAGCTACTTTTGCATTTTTTTCTCGAATTTTATTTTCTGCTCTTGTTATTCGCTCATTAATTTCTGTCATATCTGTAGATATTCCTGTAATTATTTCCTTAACTGTTATTTGTGCATCTGCTGCACGATTCATTGCAATTAGCTCTTCTTTTTTAATTTCTAATTGTTTAACACTTGTTTCTAGTTGTTCTTTATTTTGTCTAATTAGTCTTAGTTTTTCCTGTATCTGTTGTATATCTAATGTTATTTTATTCTTTTGTTCTATTAAATCTTGTTTCTTCTCTAATGCGGCT
Source organism: Caloranaerobacter sp. TR13 (assembly GCF_001316435.1). Classification (NCBI taxonomy): domain Bacteria; kingdom Bacillati; phylum Bacillota; class Tissierellia; order Tissierellales; family Thermohalobacteraceae; genus Caloranaerobacter; species Caloranaerobacter sp. TR13. The sequence goes on along the minus strand of NZ_JXLL01000005.1, from coordinate 85,349 downwards.
TTTGCTAAATCCTCACGTCCTAATGATATTGATAATTCAGCTTGCTCATCTGCTAGTTTTATTTTACCGTTTATGTCTTCAAGTTCACTCTCTAGCTTCTTTTTAATTGTTGTAACCTCTAAAAGTGACTTTTTAATTTTTTTAATTTGCTCTCTCATTTCTTTAAGTGAAAACTCTAGTGCTTCTTCTGGATTCTCTATTTCATCTAATAATGCATTAGCTTTTGCATTAAAAATTGATTTTAATCTTGTAAATATATCCATTGAGCATCCTCCCTTTCTATCTCTTGTTATGTTCATTATATAACTCATTTGTGAAGAAATTATGAAATTAATATTATTTTAGTTTTTTGTTTTTTATAATCAATCAGCAAATCTATCTTCCTTTTATTGGTTTATTAATATATAATAATTTTATAAATAATCTAAAGGAGGTTACTCTATGAAAAAGCTTATTCGAAATATCATTGTTGTAACGATTATTTCTTTTTTATTCCAATATGCTTGGGAATATTGGCAATGTGGAATTTTTTATACTGTAACTGATTATGGTAACCACACTAGATTAATGTCAAGTGCAACTTTTGGTGACATAGTTATGACATTAATATTGTATGGATTATTAGTGTTAGTAAATCATGATATTAATTGGATAATTAAGAAGTGGAATTTTAAAGAATTTATTATCATTGGGTTATATGCTTTATTTTTAAGCTTTTACTTTGAAATCAGTGCGCTGTATACAGGAAGATGGAGTTATAGTAGCAAAATGCCACTATTCCCAAACACAAACATAGGTTTAGTACCTGTCATTCAGCTTTTAATATTATTCCCTTTAACCTTTTTAATAAGTAAAATTATTATACGATACCTTGAAAGAAAATCTTCTTTTTAAAATAAAGCTTAAAAAAGTGACATCTAGTTATTGATGTCACTTTTTTCTTTGGTAGTTAGATATTATTTTTTCCTTACATTATTATCTTTTTTATTTAATTCACAGCAGTCCATTCTTCCAGTTCCGAAATTCTTTTTATTTGCCTCTTCAATTTTTTTTAATAGTCTTTCAAACCACTTTTTCATGGTTTCTCCTCCTCACATATATTTTATATTTATAATTTTACGCAAATAACGTGCCAAATTATTTAATTGAATATTACACACATTTATTTATTTAATTGTATTATATCCTACAAAATGCATTTTTAACGTGTGTGATATAATACATAATCTCTAACACTAGCAAAAATCCTCGCTCATAAAGAGCGAGGTTAAATTTATCATTTTAAATTATATTTCTCCATTCTGTATAATAATGTATGTCTAGTAATACCTAATAATTTTGCTGCTTTTGTTTGATTGAAATTTGTTTTTTCTAACGCTTGTAATATTAAACTCCTTTCAACTTCTTCTAATGAAATCCCTTCATCAGGTAAACTAAAATAAGTATCAGCAAAATTTTCTCTTCGCTTTATCTCATCAGGTAGTATATTTTCTTCTATTTCTTCTCCTGATGAAAGAATTACACATCTCTCTATTACATTTTGCAATTCTCTAATATTTCCCTTCCAATCATATTGTATAAATTTATCTAAGACTTTCTTACTTATTCTCATTTTGCGTTTACCCATTTGGCGTGAATACTTTTCTATAAAATAATCTATAAGTACTGGTATATCTTCTTTTCTGTCTCTTAAAGGAGGTATATAAAGAGGTATAACATTTAGCCTATAATACAAATCTTCTCTAAATTTATTCTCTTCAACCATTTTCCTTAAATCTCTATTAGTTGCAGCTATAATCCTAGTATCAATCTTAATAGTCTGTGCTCCTCCAACTCTTTCAAATTCTTTTTCTTGTAAAACTCTTAATAACTTCACTTGCATAGCAGGGCTTATCTCACCTATTTCATCTAAAAATATTGTTCCTCCCTGTGCCCTATCAAATTTTCCTAGCTTACGAGATGTAGCTCCAGTAAAAGCTCCCTTTTCATAACCGAATAATTCACTTTCTAATAAACTTTCTGGCAATGCTGCACAATTTATTTTTATAAATGGACCATTTTTTCTTTTACTATACTCATGAATTGCATTTGCTATCAATTCTTTGCCTGTACCACTCTCACCTAATATTAAAACTGTGGCATCAGTCGGAGCAACTTTATGCACTATATCTAACACTGCTTCCATTTTACTACTCTTATATATTATCGTGCCTGTATTTTCCTTTATTTTTTCTTTCAAATAATTAACTTCATCATTTAAATTTTTATAGTCAAGTGCCTTTTTAATTACTATTTTCAGCTCATCTATATCAAAAGGCTTTGATATATAGTCTAATGCTCCTATTTTCATAGCTTCTACTGCCGTTTGTGTAGTACCATGAGCAGTTAGAATAATAACTGGTATTTTGGAATTATATTCTTTAATTCTCCTTAAAGCTTCAATACCATCCATTTCTGGCATTTTTAAATCAAGCAACACTAAACTAGGCTCTTTTTCTATAAAAACTTCAACTGCTTTCCTACCATTTTCTGCCGTTATAATATCGTATCCTTCTTTACTTAATGCTCTCTTAAGGGCCCATATCATATTTTTTTCATCATCAGCTATAAGGATTCTTTTATTCACTATATTCACCTACTTTTTTGAAATAAAAGCAAGTATACATGATTCAAATTATTTGCAATATACTTAACTATATCATACATTATATAAACACTTTAATACAACTTAATATAAATAATTTTTAAGCTTCCTTAAGATATATACATTTTATCCTTTCTTCATCTAATTGATTTGGAGGCCCATCAAATACTATCTTACCTTTATTTATACCAATTATTCGTGTTGAAAATCTTTTTGCCAACTCAATACTATGAAGGTTTATAATCATCGTAATATTTTTTTCTTTGTTAATCTTTTTTAATAACTCCATTACAAATACAGAAGTTATTGGATCTAAACTAGAAACAGGCTCATCTCCCAATATTATGTCAGGTTCTTGAACTAATGCTCTTGCTATACCTACTCTCTGTTGCTGCCCACCACTTAAATCCCTAACTTTTACACTCATATATTTTTCTAATTCTACTGTTTTCAATGCTATTTTTGCCATTTCTATTTCTTTTTCATCAAATTTCTTGCCTAAAATTTCAATAAATGACTTATATCCAAATCTTCCAACTAATACATTAGTTATTACATCTAATCTATCTATTAGATTATAATTTTGAAATATCATTCCTACCCTTTGCCTATATTTTTTTAACTTTCCTTTATTAAACTCAAGTATATCTTCTCCATTAAAAAAAATATTTCCTAAAGTAGGTTCTATTAGACGATTAATACATCTAATTAATGTAGATTTACCCGACCCACTTAGTCCAAGTACGCTAATAAATTCACCTTTTTCAATCGATAAAGATATACCTTTTAAAGCATAATCTTTACTAGTATCATACCTTTTATACAAATCTTTTATTTCTAACTGCATTATATCACCCTTTGTCTTATATATCCTCCTAAATAATCAATTATAACTACCATTATCATAATTACTATTACATCTACTGCTACCTTATTGTATTGAAAGATCCTAAAATGAATACTTAAAAGCTGTCCAATTCCACCTGCTCCAACTAACCCCAATACCAAAGAGGATCTTACACTAACTTCTAATCTATAAAAAGCATTTGATAAAATAACAGGAATTATTTGTGGTAATATACCATAAATAATAACAGCATAATTATCAGCACCTGTAGATTTTACTGCTTCTTGAGGTCCTATATCTGCAGCTTCAATTATCTCTGATATCATCTTGCCTAGAACCCCTATATTGTGAATAGTTAGCGCTAATACCCCTGCAAACGGTCCCAAACTAACTGTAGGTACAAATATAAGAGCAAAAACTATTTCAGGGACTGAACGAAGAAAGCTTAAAAAGCTTCTTGTTACATTAAATAAGAATAAGTTAGGAGTAGTATTAAATGCTGCTAAAAAGCTTAATGGCAATGCAATAATTATAGCTAAAAAAGTACCCATTATTGCAATTTGTATAGTAGTAATAGATTCTTTAATAACTATAGGTAATATACTCCAATCAGGTTTTAAGAAGCTTTTTTTAACAAAATCGATAGTATTCCCCAAATCTCTAAAAAGCAGTGGGTTGAACTCTGTACCCACTGCACTCCAAATCAAAACTAACATAATAATGACTGTTATAATATGTTTCTTATTAAAATTTAAATGCACTTTCATATTTGATCCCTCTTTTTTTATAATCCATTTGTGAATAATTTTGAATATAATTTGCACAATGGATTTCAACAAAATCTACCTTAATTTATTTAAATCGAAGATTTTGTTATATCCTTCCTGCTTCTTTTGCTGCTTTTCTTATTGGCTCATAATCTTTATCATTAGCTCTAGTAAATCCATCAGCTCCGAATACATCTAATATTTCTTGGTCCTTAATTTCTAAAAATGCTTGTATAAGCTTTTCCTTTAATTCCACAGGAAAACCATTTTTTACTGCCCAAGGATATTGAAATAACTTATTGGACTTCCAAATAACTTTGAATTTACTTGCATCTATTACATTATTTTTCTTCATTATTTCAAATATTGCACTATCTATTGCTCCAGCATCCATTTTCTTATTTTCTATAGCTTTTGCTGTTGCATCGTGGCTACCAGTATAAACTACATTTTTAAAATCATAGTCTATTTCACTTCTAAATACACCAAGTTCTTTAAACTTAATACTTGGAATTAAAGACCCTGAAGTAGAATTAGGATCTCCAAAAGCAAACTCTACATTTTTAACATCTTTTATAAGATCTTCAATACTGTTATATGGAGAATCATTTGGAACTATTATGTACGAATAATAATAAGGTTCACCGTTAATAAGCATTGTAACTATAGCTTCTGCATTACTTTTTTCATGAGCTATTACATAAGTTAAAGGTCCGAAATAAGCTAAATCAACCTTTCCATAATTCATAGCTTCAACAACTCCATTATAGTCTGAATACACATTAACCTCTACATTCATATTTAACTTATTGCTTAAATACCTCCCCAACTTATCCATTGCAGCTTTCATCTTTCCTTGATTCTGAGCTGGTATAACTCCGATAACTAATTTATCTTGACTTATTTGTTGTTCATTATTAACGCTAGTACTATCATTACTACAAGCTAATAATGAAAAAGTTAAACTCAATACTAAAACAATTAATAATATTTTTTTCATTCGTTTTTTCCACCTTTCCCTATCGATTTAGTCGGACATTTCATATTTATTATATTTGTTAAAAGCATTAATATCTAATAGTTTTTTTCTATAACTATTTTAAAAAATATAATTTTTATTAATAGGAAAAATTTGGTTATATATTGAAACTAATAAAAAAATATGATAAACTAATTCCTACTATTCCTATATGTTTTTGAGTATTTATGTTATAATATAAATCAAACTAATATATTTTATATATTAACATTGTGATTTCTAATTTGAGAGGAGGTTAAATATGCCTGACTTTAATAAATTATTTGACGAATGGGCTAAATCTTATGATAAAACTGTATATGGTACTGATAATGAATATGTAGAAGTTTTCCAAAACTATGAAGATATTCTTAAATATATATCAGATGAAGTTGCAGATAAAAACGGTATAATCGTTGAAATAGGTGTAGGAACTGGAAATTTAACTAAATTGCTTTATGAAAAAAATTTAAATGTAGTTGGAATTGAACCATCTAAAGAAATGAGAAAAATAGCTAAAGAAAAATTGCCAAATATAGATATCTTAGATGGACATTTTTTATCAATACCTATAGATAAAAAAGTAGATGCAATAGTTACTTCATATGCTTTCCACCATTTAACTTATGATGAAAAAAAGAAAGCCTTAGAATATCTTGATAAAAAATTGAATAATAATGGAAAGATAGTAATTGCCGATACTATGTTTGAATCCATTGAATACAAAAAAAACTTATTAAAATATGTAGAATTAAATGAATGTTTTAATCTTCTTAATGACTTAAAAACTGAATATTACGAGCTATTAGATGACTTATGTGTTCTATTTAAAGAATTAAACTACTCTTATTCATTAAAAAAGATGAATAAATACGTATGGGTAATATCTGCTGTAAAAGGAGGTTATTAAATATGGAAAATATAATTGTTGAAAGCTTTAAGCTAGACCATACTAAAGTAAAAGCTCCATATGTAAGGAAATGTGGAGTTATTACAACACCTAAAGGAGACAGTATTTCAAAGTTTGATTTAAGATTTACACAGCCTAATCTTGAAGCAATACCTACAGGAGCTGTTCATGCAATAGAACACTTATTAGCAGGTTTTATTAGAGAAGAACTTGATAATGTTGTAGACATATCTCCTATGGGATGTCGAACAGGTTTTTATTTAATAATTGTTGGTGAAATAAACGAAAACGAAGTAGCACTTGCACTTATAAAATCTTTAGAGAAAATTCTATTAGCTAAAGAAATTCCAGCAGTAAATCCAATACAATGTGGGAATTATAGAGATATGTCACTATTTGGAGCTAAAGAATATTCTAAGCAAGTATTAAATGGCCTTAAAGAAAAATATATGAAGGAGGAATAAAATGAAATTTAATTCGCTTGTAATTCATGGTGGTATAGATGGAGACGAAAAAACAGGAGCAGTTACTGTTCCTATTTATCAAACTTCAACATATCGTCAAAAAAGAGTTGGGCAGCACAGTGGATATGAGTACTCAAGAACAGGTAATCCAACACGTGAAGCTTTAGAAAAACTAATTTCAGATTTAGAAGGTGGTTTTAGAGGTTTTGCATTTAGTTCTGGTATGGCAGCTATATCTTCAGTTTTAATGTTATTTAAATCAGGTGACCATATAATTTTAAGTGACGATGTTTATGGAGGAACATTTAGAGTTGTAGATAAAGTTTTTAAAAATTTTGGTTTAGAATATGATTTTATTAATACTAGTGATACAAACAATATATCTAAATATATAAAAGAAAATACAAAAGCTATCTATATAGAAACACCTACAAACCCTCTAATGAAATTAACAGATATTAAACAGGTTGCTAAAATAGCAAAAGAAAATAATTTACTTCTTATTGTTGATAATACATTTATGACTCCATATCTGCAAAAACCTATTGAGTTAGGAGCAGATATTGTAATTCATAGTGCAACAAAGTACCTAGGTGGCCATAGTGACTTAGTTGCAGGTTTAGTTATCGTAAATAACGAAGAACTTGGAGATAAAATGCACTTTATTCAAAATTCAGTAGGTGCAATACTTGGACCTTTTGATAGTTGGCTTTTAATTAAAGGTATTAAGACGCTTCATGTACGTATGGATAGACACTGTGAAAATGCTGAAAAAATAGTTAAGTGGCTTAAAGAACAAGAATGGGTTAAGAAAATATATTATCCAGGTATTGACATAAATAAAAATGAACTTATGCAAATGAAAAAATTTGGTGGAATGATTTCATTCGAAGTTGCTAATGAAGAATATCTAAATAAACTACTATCAAATTTAGAAGTTATTACACTAGCAGAAAGTCTTGGAGGAATTGAAAGCTTAATTTCTGTTCCTGCCAAAATGACTCATGCTTCAATCCCAGCAGAGATTAGAGCTGAGCTTGGTATAACTGATACATTAGTTAGACTTTCAGTAGGTATTGAAGACGTTGAAGATATTATTAATGATTTAGATATAACTTCTAAAAAAATATAGCCTGACTATGTCGGGCTATTTTTTTATTGCTGCATCATCTAAAAACGATAAATATACACTTTCTCCTACAAACCATTCCTTGTCATTATTACTTAAAACATCAGCTTGTATTACACTATTTTTAACTTTTACATAATACGTTACAAATGCGCCCATAAACTGTTTCTGCAATACTAAGCCTTGATATTTTCCATCTAGCTCAGAAAGTTTAACATTCTCTGGCCTAACTATAATCTTTTCTCCACTTTCAGCTTTTATTATATTAATCCTTCCTATAAAGTCAGCTACAAATTGACTTTTAGGATGACAATAAATATCTTTTGGTGTTCCTACTTGTTCTACTTTTCCTTTATTCATTATTACAATTCTATCTGAAATACTAAGAGCCTCTTCTTGATCATGAGTTACATATAGCATGGTAATACCTAATTGAAACTGTATATTCTTAATTTCATTTCTCATTTTAATCCTTAATTTTGCATCTAAATTACTTAGAGGCTCATCTAATAATAAAACTTTAGGATTCATTATAAGAGCTCTTGCTAAAGCAACTCTTTGTTGCTCTCCTCCACTTAATTGTGAAATATCTTTATGGCTATAATGTTTTAACCCTACTATTTCAAGCATATTTTCTCCTTTTAATAAAGCTTCCTTTTTGCCAATCCCCTTATATTTCAAACCATATATTACATTCTGAATTACATTCATGTGCGGAAAAAGAGCATAGCTTTGAAACACAGTTGAAGTAGGTCTTTTATTAGGAGGATAATTAGTTATATCTACATCATCAAGAATTATTGAACCTTTAGTAGGAGATAAAAACCCACCTATCATCTTTAATGTCGTGGTTTTCCCACACCCACTAGGCCCTAATATTGAAACTAGTTCTCCCTTATTAATGTCTAAATTTAAATCTTTAACAGCATAAATTGAATCAAACTCTTTGGTTAATTGTCTCAATTGTAGATACATACTGCGTCCCCCCATTACTACTGTAAGAATTTTTCTTTTTCTTTAAAACCAACCAAGAAAAGCTAATATTTATTATTAATACAGAAATAATAATCAAATTAGCAAAAACAGCCCCAAGTCCAATGTCTCCATTCTTAATAGCATCAAACATCTCTACAGTTGCAACTTTAGATTCAGGTGAAACAAGAAAAATAATTGCTCCGATTGTTGTCATAGTTGCAGTAAAAGTATTTATAAAACTTACTAAAAACGCAGGCTTAACAGCTGGCATAATAATATCTTTAAGAACGTGAAGTTCTCGTGCTCCCAAATCCATTGCGCTGTATTCCAATTCGGGATTTAACTGACTTAAAACCGCTGTTCCAGCTTTTGTCCCTATAGGTAGCTGACGATAAATACAATTGACTACAACGATAAAAGCAGTTCCTGTAAAAGCTAAAGGATAATCATGAAAAGCTAATATATAACCTATACCAAAAAAAGTACCTGGTATCATAAATGGTAATGTTGCAATAAAATCTATCATCTGCCAACCAATAATCTTTTTTCTTTCAGTAATATATGATATAAGTATTCCTACAGCACTACCTAACAACCCAGCAATCAGAGAATATTTAAGACTGCGAACAAAACTATTTAATCTCCTAATATTTAATGCCTTCACATGTCTTAAACTTAGAGAAAAATCTACTCCCCAAGTCTTGGCAAAAGCACCATAAAAAATAGTTAAATATTTTAACACCATTAGTATTACAAAGGACCAAGTAATTACAGCTAAAAAAATATTAATCCATCTAGATAATTTTATCTCACGATCTCCCAAACTAACAGTTTTTGTTGAAAAAAACTGTGACTTACCCATAATAAAACGATAAACAATAAATATTACTAACGCAGGTAATAGAAGTAATGTACTCATAGCAGCAGCCTTTGGCATATTATATAGCCCAATAACATTTAAATATGCCTCTGTTGCTAATACGCTAAATCCTCCTCCAATAATAATCGGTGTACCAAAATCAGAAAGAGACCTTATAAAAACAAGCAATACAGTAGCTATAATTCCTGGCTTAGCTAATGGTATAGTTACTTTCATTAATGTTTGAAAACTACTAGCTCCCAGATCCATTGATGCCTGTTCAAGACTTCTATCAATCCCTCTTAAAACACCAATAATCAACAAAGCCGCTAAAGAAGTAAACCCTATAGATTGCATCAATACAATACCATGCCATCCATATGGATTTACAGATAAGCCAAGCAATTTATAAGTTATTATACCTCTTTTGCCAAATAGCATTATATATGCTAATGAAGAAACAAATGGAGGAGAAATCATCGTCAACAATAATATAGAAAAAACTACTCTTTTCCCTCTATTATTTGAATGTGTTATAAATAAAGCTATACATAAACCTAAAAATACAGCTAGTAAAGTCGAAAGTAACGCAATAAACAAACTATTAATTAATAGCTGCCTATTTTCTGTGAATATTTGTTTATAATTGCTAAGATCTAATATTCCATTATAATAAACACTTTCAAATAATACAGCTACTATAGGCCAAAGTATAAAAATTAATAATCCACTAATTACTAGCAGATAAATAGCTATTCTAAAAAAATTATGAAATGGGGTATCTAATTTAGATACCCCAGAATATCTAGTTGCCAAATCTTTGTTTCCATTCTTCAACAATAGAATCCCTCTCTTTTCCAGCAACTTCAAAGTTTATATCCATTAATTTAGCATCTTTAATCCCTTTCAATACTTCAGGTAACTCTATACCTTCTCTTGTAGGTACCCTAGGACAATTATCTCTTAGTACTTTTTGGCCTTTCTCAGATAAACACCAATCAACAAATGCCTTGGCTCCTTCTAAGTTTTCAGCTCCTTTTAATATTGCAACTGGAGATGGCCACCATGGAGTCCCATCCTTAGGAAATACTGATACTATTGGATATCCCTCCGCTTTTAGTTTTTCACCTGTATCAGGAGCTAATCCAACTATAACTTCTCCTAAAGCTGCTTTCTTTGGAGGTTCACTACCTCTCTTTGCATAATATGGTATGTTTTTATCTAACTCTTCTAAATATGCCCAACCTTTTTCTTTCCCCATTGTTTGTAAAATGCAACTTAATATAGTATAAGCTGTACCTGATATTGACGGATTAGACATTAATATCTCATCTTTAAATTCTGGTTTTAATAAGTCCGTCCATTTTTGAGGTATTTCAATGCCTTTTTCTTTACTTACTTGTTCATTAACTATAAAGTTAACTGTTACTAAAGAAACTCCAGTCCAATATCCATCTTTGTCTTTAAATTGAACAGGAACCTTTTCTGCTTCTTTAGATACATATTTTTCTAATAACCCGTCGTTTTTAGCAGCTATAAAACTGTCTACTCCACCACCAAACCATACATCTGCTAACGGCTTACCTTTTTCTGCTCTAATACGTGCTAAAACTTCACCTGAAGACATCCCTAAATACTCAACTTTTATACCTGTATCCTTTTCAAATTCTGAAAAAATCTGATCCTTGCCACCATAAGCAGCAAACACCTTAATAGTTGTACCTTTTAGAGAATTTGTACTTGCATTTGTTTCAGTATTAGTTGCTTTCTCACTATTAGTACCACAACCAATAACAAGCAAAGATAACATTGCGATAATTAGAATTAATGATAGGCTTTTCTTCATATCCTTTCCTCCTTCAAAAATTTAATCTCTTGAAAACTGTTTATATCTACACATTTCACAGGTGAAACTTTCCTGTGTTTAATAGCATCAATTAAATCTTTTTCATCTCTTATTCCATCAGGAAACAAAGTAGCATATCTTCCTATTCTTTCAAGTTTATGAGCATCACTACCACCTAAACAAGGCAAGCTTAACTCTTTTGCTAAATCAAAAGCTTTAATATTTTGAAATAATTCTGTATTGCCATTGAAAACCTCTATCCCTGATAATCTGCCTAACCTTCTTATATTATCACCCATACCTCGTCCATTATCTCTATAAGGATGAGCACTAATTGCAATACCACCTGCTTTTGAAACTAATGAAATCAATTCATTTGCACTCATTTTTTGTTTTGGAACTTCTTCCAACCCAAAAACTAACAAATCTCCTTCATAAGTTAAAATCTCTACACCAACAATAACTAAAAAATCATGTTTCCTAGACAATTCTATTGCTTTATAAGTTATATCTTTACTTTCATGATCTGTAATACAAATCCCATCAAGTCCAATAGACTTTGCCTTTACAATAGCCTCTTCTAATTCAATATCGCTACATGACGAATATTCTTTAGTATGTATATGTATATCTATCAGCACAATACATCACCCTTCCAACATGGACATTTTAAAGTAATCATATTACTTTTACAAATTGAGTTTTTTTATACTTAATCTTATTTAAATAAAAATTATTTATAGTAATTAATTGCAATAATTTAATCAAAAGCACACTATTAAACATGAGAATAAATGCTGAATACTTATGAATAATAACTTTATATGTTGTAAAAAATAACTCAAGGAGGTGGTTTAATGCAAATTAGTCAAAAAGAAAGAATGCTTTTAGAAGACCAAAAAAATCAAGAAGAAATATGCGTAAAAAAATATCAAAATTATGCTAATCAAGCACAAGATCCACAATTAAAACAGTTATTTAATAAAATTGCGACCGAGGAACAACATCATTATGACATTATTAATCAAATACTTAATGGTCAACAGCCTAACCTTAATCACCCACAACCAAATCAACCTATGCCTCAAGGAGGCCAAATACAACAAACTAGTCCTCAAAGCACTATGAATAATCTTGCAGATAAAGTTTTATGTAGCGATCTATTGGCTACTGAAAAACATGTATCAGGAACTTATGATACTGTAATATTCGAATGTGCAAATCCAACTATTAGGCAAGCACTTCAACATATACAAAAAGATGAGCAACACCATGGAAAAGAACTTTTCGATTATATGAATAGCCATGGAATGTATAATGTTAAATAAGTTCTTTTAATAATTTAAGTTAATTTTTTGTAGTATGTTATAAATTATTCGAATATATAGACAACAGTCTGCATATTTGTTATAATAATGACAAATGATTCTGCTATGATGGTTTTCCGTCATGGTGGATAAATAAAAATCCAACCTAATTACGAGGATTTTCCGAGTAAAAGGGGAAGGAATCATAACACGATTTTCATAGTGCCTAGAGACATTTATTATATGTCATTTCTTAGTACGATAGATGATAGAAATAGGCTTTTGACTAGTGTATGTAAAAACCTTCCGTATTTTACGGAAGGTTTTTTTAGCATAAGGAGGTGTGCTATGAAAAATAGAATAGGCGTTATAGGTATTGTTGTAGAAAATATAGAAAATGCAGATAAAGTAAACTCAATACTCCACGACTATGCAAACATCATTATTGGAAGAATGGGAGTGCCATATAGAGAAAAAAACGTTTCAGTTATTTCTCTTATAGTTGATGGAACTTCTGATGAAATAAGTGCTATGACAGGCAAACTAGGAAAAGTAAAAGGCGTAAACGTTAAATCAGCATTAACAAAAGTTAAAATAACGTAATTTAATAATTTCAATCAGTTTTTACTTAAATCTAATTAATCTATAGGGGGTTTTAAAAAAATGAAAGAATATAGAGCTGAAGATTTTATTGTACATTCTGAAATTCTTGAATCTATAGAATATGGTAAGAAAAAAGCACAAGATAAAGAATATGTTAGAAGCATTTTAGAAAAAGCAAAAACATGCAAAGGGTTAACTCATAGAGAAGCAGCTGTATTACTTAACATAGAAGATGAAGATATATTAGAAGAAATGTACAAGACAGCAAGACATATTAAAGAAACAATATATGGTAAAAGAATAGTTCTTTTTGCACCTTTATATGTAAGCAATTATTGCGTTAATAACTGCGAATATTGTGGATATAAACACTCAAACAAAAACTTTAAAAGAAAAAAACTAACTATGCAAGAACTTGAGGAAGAAGTTAAAGTCCTAGAATCTCTAGGACATAAGAGACTAGCTTTAGAAGCAGGTGAAGACCCTGTAAATTGTACTTTAGATTATATTATCGATTGTATAAAAACTATTTATTCAATAAAATTTGATAATGGAAGTATTAGAAGAATTAATGTTAATATAGCAGCTACAACTGTAGAGAATTATAAAAGATTAAAGGAAGCTGAAATAGGAACATACATCTTATTCCAAGAAACATATCATAAACCAACATATGAAAAAGTTCATCCAAAAGGACCTAAACATGATTATAACTGGCACACAACAGCTATGGACAGAGCTTTTCAAGCAGGAATTGATGATGTAGGTCTAGGTGTTCTTTACGGACTTTATGATTATAAATACGAAACAATCGCACTATTAATGCATGCTGAACATCTAGATAGTGTTTACGGAGTAGGTCCTCATACAATATCCGTTCCGAGATTAAGACCTGCAGAGGGTGTTGATATAAATAATTACCCATATCTTGTTTCAGATGACGACTTCAAAAAAATTGTTGCAATTATTAGATTAGCTGTGCCTTATACTGGAATGATACTTTCAACTAGAGAAGCTCCAAAGTATAGAGATGAAGTTTTATCTCTTGGTATATCACAAATTAGTGCTGGTTCATGTACAGGGGTAGGAGGTTATGTTGAAGAATATCAACACAAACATCACGATGATGAGAAACCTCAATTTGAAGTAGAAGATCATCGTTCACCAATAGAAATTTTAAAAAGCTTATGCAAATCTGGTTATATACCAAGCTATTGTACAGCTTGCTACAGAGAAGGTAGAACTGGTGAAAGATTCATGGCACTAGCTAAAGCTGGACAAATTCATAACGTATGTTTACCTAATGCACTATTAACTTTTAAAGAATTCTTACTAGATTATGCTGATGAAGAATTAAAAGAACTTGGAAGAAAAACTATAAAAGAAGCTATAAAACAAATACCTAAAGAATCTGCAAGAAAAGCTACAATCAAGTATTTAGAAAGAATAGAAAACGGTGAAAGAGACCTTAGATTCTAATATCTTAAGCACCTAGATTAACTTAATCTAGGTGCTTTAATTATGATTATTTAACATATATTAATGATAATACATATAAGTATTACAAAGAATGTACTGATTTTAACCTTAATAATATCTAGTTAAATATCTACAGGAGGTTGCAAAATGTGAAAAATCAATATCATCCTGTTAACAAATCATTAGATAATTTTATAGTCAAAAAATTGCTTAAAAGATATAAAAAACTAATATTAGACAATAGTTTTGTTTATCCAAGTGTTTCAATAATTACATGCACTATGCGTCCAAATTATATTGATAATGTCTTCAATAATTATGCAAGACAAGATTACGAGAAAAAAGAATTAATTATAATCTTAAATAATAATTATATGGATATTAATTTATGGAAAGAAAAAGCCAGTCAATATAAAAATGTTAAAGTTTTTCAATTAGATGAAAAAACTTCTCTAGGGGAATGTTTAAACTTCGGAGTTAAACAGTCAAATAACGAAATAATTGCAAAATTTGATGACGATGATTACTATGGTCCAAAATATTTGAGAGAATCGGTAAAAGCTTTTAGTTATACTAATGCAGGTTTAATTGGAAAAGCAGCGTCCTTTGTATATTTTGAAAAGTATAAAATTTTAGCAATAAGGTCTCCAATGTTAGAAAATCGTTATGTTAAGCATATAGATGGTCCTACTATGCTTATTAAACGTGAGGTTTTCGATAAAGTAAAATTTGCTAATATACCAAGAGGTGTTGACACTCGGTTTTCAAAGGATTGTTTAAAAAAAGGAATTAAGTTATATTCAATAGATAAATTCCATCATGTTTATGTAAGACACAGCTCTAGTTTTGAACATACATGGAAAGTAAGTAATGAAAAACTATTAAGTAGATGTAAAATTGTAAGAAGAAATGTAACAAATTTCTCTAAATATGTAGATGTTTAGAAGTAGAAAGAGGCAAAATCTATCACTGTAGATTTTGCCTCTTTCTACCTATTGAAAAATAAATTATTCCGCTACTTTTAACTTTATTTAAATCTAAAGTATTTCTTCCATCAATAAAAACGGGTTCTTTCATTTTCAACTTAGCCTTTTCTAAATCCATTGAAGATATTTCTTTCCACTCTGTACATATGATTGCACATGAAGACCCTTCTAAACTATCATATAAATTCGCATAATAATTTATATAAGGAAATATTTTCTTTATTTCACCTGAAGCCTTAGGGTCATAACATTTTACTACAGCTTTCATATCTAATAATTCTCTTATTATATACAACGAAGGAGCTTCTCTTATATCATCAGTATCTGGCTTAAAAGTAAGACCTAAAATAGTTATCACTTTGCCTTCTAATTTTTTATAATAATTTAAAAGTATCTTTATAGGTAAAATTCTTTGATTATTATTTACCTCAATAGCACTCTTTACAATCTTAAAATTACATCCATACTTTTCAGCTATTTTCACTAAAGCTTTTGTGTCTTTAGGAAAACATGAACCACCAAAACCTATTCCTGCTTTTAGAAACTCATGCGATATTCTTTTATCTAACCCCATCGCATAAGATATTGCTTCAATATCAGCTCCTACCTTATCACAAAGATTTGCTACTTCGTTAATAAAAGATATTTTTATTGCTAGAAAAGCATTGGAAGCATATTTAATAAGTTCAGCAGTCTCAGGTGTTGTAAATACTATTTGTGTATTAAAAGACTTGTAAAGCTTTTCCATAATCTTTTTAGCTCTTTCAGAATCGAATCCTATTACTATTCTATCTGCATTTAAAAAATCATATATAGCCTTACCTTCTCTCAAAAATTCTGGATTTGATACTACATCAAAATTTTCTTTGTTTACTCCTTTATCTACAAGTAATTGCTTTATATATTTTTGAGTTCCAACAGGTACAGTACTCTTATTTACAATAACCTTGTAGCTTTTAATATATTTACAAATATTTATTATAACTTCATTGACCTGAGATAAATCTACCTCCCAATTTTCTAATGTTGGAGTTCCAACAGCTATAAAAATTACATCAGATTTTTCTACAGCTAGCTTAATATTATCAGTAAATATTATGTTTCTGCTTTGTAAACATTCTTTTAACAATTCTTCTAAACCTTCTTCATATAATGTTGGTATTCCTCTGTTTAGTTTAGCAATCTTCTCTATATCTTTATCAACACATATTACATTATTATTTTTTTTACAAAATCCTAATGCTGATACTAACCCTACATATCCAGCACCTATCACACTAACATTCATAGGTTCACCTTCTTTTACTAACAAATATCCAATATTTAACCTTATAATACATATTATGAATTAAGTATCTTAAAGTGAAAAATATTAAACAAGCCTGATCACAATAGTTTTAAGCTTCATATAATAAACTAGAAAAATAGTAAATATATTAGTTTTGTTTATTCCCTCTTAAACATAAAACTCTTAATAAAGTGTTAGAAATGTCTATATTAAGAAAAATTTTTCAATAGCCATTCATTCAAATAATACATCTCAAAATACATCCTCTTCTTTTAAAAGAACAAAAAAACAGTAGAAAATATTAGATAAATACAAAATATATTGAAAGTTATTATTTAAAGAAAAACACCTAGGTGAAATCTAGGTGTTTTTTAATTCTCGTCTATATAACTATATAACGATTCTATCACAAAATCGTGATTAAATTTAAATTACACTCAATGATATAGCTATATCTTTTGCTATTTAATTTATTAAATATGAATTGCTATCAAATATATGCTTAACTCAAAATTCCTCTCACCATACAATTTAACTATAATTGCACCTTTGGTAATATACGAAAAATTTCCAATAGCACAATATTGAGACTTAGCCATACACCACCAAAAACATATCCTGCAACTACATCGCTTGGAAATTGGACTTGAAAGAACAAAACACTTACACCTGTAAAAAAACAAACAGCCAAACTGATGATAATAGCTATAGTTTTCAACCAAACTTTCTTAGTATGACGTACTATCAAAAATGCAGCAAAACCATATGCAACCACTGCTACTAAAGATTGTTCACTTGGAAAAGTATATTTTATTTTCTCAGGTAGAGATAAACCTAACGGACCTAAACGGTGGAAAATAAGCCTTAATACTTCTTCTAAAAATTCACCTCCTATAATTGTAATTAAAAGAAATCGAATCTCAAGCAGCTTATCTACACCTTTAATTATAATCCAAATAAATACTAATGTAATTAATAGTATCAAAACTTTTATTGATGTCATTAACCCAAGCAATCTCATAATATATGACCATTTTTCTGTAAAAATAAATCTTATCAAGAAGGCTACAATACTATCAAATTGGATAAATTCATTTGATAAAAAATCTTGAATAATACCAATAACAAGTACAGAAAGTCCTAAAAATACTACCGCTACACTTGTTATTGCAACTTTTACTTTTCCAAGAGAATGAAATATCACTATTACACTATTAAGTAAACTAATTACAAATTCTGTAATTTGAAGTTTGTAGCTTTTATAAAGATAAACAATAATCATAACCACAGCTATAAATAAACTTCCGATAATCAAATATTTTCTAATAAAACTGTGAAATTTCTCCCAATCAGGTCCAAGAATTTTCCCTAAAGAAATAAAAGTACCAGTCCAAATAAAAGCTCCAATATATGCTCTTAATGCAAACTTCTTATAATGGATTTTTGTTATGCCTGAAAAATATCCTGTTATATGTCTAAGCCCAGGTATGAAGTATGCTATTATTAATAGTTTATTTCCGTATCTTTTAAACCACTTTGATGTTTTTTCCAACCTTTTCGGGCCTAAATGAATGTAAGAACCGTATTTATAAAAAAATGAAAAACCTAATGTAAATCCTATTAGATAGGATATTGTTATTCCTAATATTACTCCAACAGTGGCCATAAGAATACTAATAGACCAATTTAACTTCCCTTCAAAAACAAGAAAACCACAATAAGTCATCAGTGCTTCTCCAGGCACTGGAAAAGCAATTAGTTCAATCATTAGTGAAACTAGTAAAACTATATATCCATAATGATTAAGCAACTCTGTTATAAACTGCAACTTATATCCTCCTAATCTCCATAAATTCTAGTATATAATTATTTTTTCATAATTTGAATTATCTATTTTATATAAGTATCTTAATTATTCCAACATAATCTACTACAAATTTCTATATTTTTGTAATCGATAATAGACAACAAAGAAGTATTCTCCTTGCTATTATTAAATACTTTAACATATATTACCTAACTATGTGCTCTAAGCTTCTTAAATTACTAATAATTAATAATTTTGTTTATTTTGTTAAAGTTACATATTTTATTAAAAATTCTTCAATTTTTAAGTAACCCTCATTAATTTTATCCTGTAATACATACATGTATACATAATTTGATATCAATACAATAAAGTAACTTCCAAGCACATCCATTGGAAAATGATGTCCAACATAAATTCTTGAAACTCCAACTAAAAAGGATATTAATATTAATATCCTACCATAAATTCTATAGTGATTAGTAATGCCTAATGCTATACTCATAGTTCCTATAGCATGGTCACTAGGAAATGATGCGTCAACAGCATGTGGTAATAATAAATTTACTTTATAATTAACAAAAGGTCTCGGCTCGTAATAAAAAATTCCTATCATATAACTTATAAATAAATTGATAACTGTTATTACAAATGTGCTTATTGCAATACATCTCAATCTTTTATCTTTTCTATGAACTCCACATAAGTATAGTACAGCAAGTCCAATTATAAATACTAATGGAACATATTTTGAAAATAAAATCATTATTTTATCAAGTAATGTACATTCGTGTACAAGTCCATTTATTGCTTTAAATATAGCTATATTCATCTTCATTGATATATCCTCCTCCATTTTTGTGATAAGTGTATGGATATCCTTTC
Organism: Caloranaerobacter sp. TR13; assembly: GCF_001316435.1. Taxonomy (NCBI): domain Bacteria; kingdom Bacillati; phylum Bacillota; class Tissierellia; order Tissierellales; family Thermohalobacteraceae; genus Caloranaerobacter; species Caloranaerobacter sp. TR13. The sequence goes on along the minus strand of NZ_JXLL01000005.1, from coordinate 65,535 downwards.
TCCCTCTATTCTACGAAATACTATTCTTTTGCATCAGAGGTGAGTTTTCTATTTTCTATTATTCTAAGATATACCTTAGTTGCACTTTCTGCCATTTTTTCTATAGAAAATAGTTTTGAAAAAACATAAGCATTTTCTGACATTTTTTTTAGTTTGTCTGGATTTTCCATTAAATAAATAATTTTTTCTGACCAATTTCGTATATCTGCTTTGGTTTTAAATCCATTGTCTCCATTACTAATAACGTCTTCAATTCCACTAGAACGAATTGCTACCACAGGACATTTTCCTGCCATTGCCTCAAGTAAAACCATCCCCTGTGTTTCTGATTGAGAAGCAAAAACAAAAATATCTGAAGCCATATAATATTTATAAATTTCTCTAGGACTTATCTCGCCAACTAAATAGACCACATCCTTTAGATTACTACTTTCAATTATCTCTAAAAGGTTTCCCTTTTCAGGCCCTTCCCCTACTATAATGCATTTGAAAGGAATGTTTGTACAATCTTTTATATATTTTACTCCCTCTAAAAGAAAATATAGATTCTTTTCTTTAGTTAACCGAGAAACAGAACATAAAATAATATTATTTTTCTTTTTATATTTTTGTTTAAGTTCTTCTATTTCTTTATTGTCTATAGAATAATATTCTTCAAAATCAATTCCTGTAGGTAAAATTTCTATATATTTACTTACTCCAATATTTCTTAAATATTCTTTTGCCGTATTAGTAGGAGCAAGTACAGCATCGCATTTTTTAGAAAATCTTCTAATTATATAATGAGAAATTTTATTTTTAAACAAAGCGCGTCCCCAATAAGGTATATTGTGTGCATATTTATCAAGTCTTGTATGATAGGTTAAAACAACTGGTACTTTATATTTTTTCGCAAGTTTTACTCCTTTCGAACCCATCCAAAATGGATGATGTACATGAACTACATCAATCTGATGGGAAATAAATTGTTCTTCAATTTTTCGTGAAAATACATTAGCAATTGGAAAATTAAAATTCTTAGTTCTATAATAAGTTAACAATTTACATCTTATAGTATTATTATTTTCATATTGATATGATGTAGGGTATTCAGGTGCATATATATATACCTGATGCCCTTGTTTTTTAAGCCCCTTTGCTAAACGATCTATAGAAATAGGTACTCCTCCTATGAAAGGGAAATAATTATTGGTAAACATAGCTATATTTAGTTTTTTATTATTTGGTATATGTTCTAATTCATCATCAAATTTTCTATAATAATCTACATCTTCTGTAGCTTTGTTAATAATTATGATACCAATAAGCACTAAAACACTTATAACAAGAATAAAATTATTAAAATTCATATAAAAAAAAGAATTTACATAAACCCATATATTATCTAGTATCTGGAAAATAATTGAATTCGTAGCTTTTTCCAACCTTACAATACTATATTTTATACCACTTGATTTTACATTTACCTTAATATAGTAATATAAACTATCTTCATTATTAATTAGTAATCTTTCCCCTCCACCACCACTAATAAAATAAGATACACTATCAATATTTCCACGATTGAAAATTTCCGCATTAGAAGCAAAAACTGCTGTTACATTATATTTTGAAAAAGTTTCTCTTAAAAACTGTCGATAGGATGCACTCTTTATATATTTATCTTTAAAATTAAATTGCAAATTACTATCTATTATATAAGGTAGTTTATTCATAAAAACGAACCGATATCTATATTTTTGTGCATTGATTAGTTCTTTTATAAGCCACTCTCGTTGCCAAGCTTCAGTAGTTTCACCAGTAGTATCTAAAAAAATAAAGTAAGAATCATTGACATTAAAGGAAAAATACAATGGGCCAAAATGTTTATAAAATCGTAAGGTCCCACCATCTGAAACTTCATTATCTCCAATACCCATAATAACTGGTATCTTTAATTTTTTTAAACTTTTACTTAACATCCTATATTTATCCTCAGCACCATCCGCAATTGCATTTCCTGTAGATATTACAAAATCAAGATTATCATTATTAATTTTATTTACTAACTTTTTATCAAAAGCATTTATCGAACTTTTAGTATTTCCTAAAACCGCAAAAGAAAACCCATCATCTTTCTTGTCTAGTTTTTGCACCTCTTTTATATTATTAATATTTAATGAATAAAAATCTGGCTCAAAAACAAAATAATATAATTTAGAAATAATAATGATAAGTAAAATAAAAATATCAAAATATAAACATATTCTTAAGATAAATCTATTTTGCATAGATTTTCCTCCTAAATAACTCATATATTACTCTACCTATTAGCTTTTTTAAAATTAGTACATATCATTTCCATATAAAAAATAACAGCTCCTATAATCATCCCAACATATATCGTAAAAAATCTCCAAGCAAATGTGAGCACAAGAAGATCGGAGTTTTTAATATAATTTGAAAATACTGCTATATAACTAGCTTCAGCAAAAACTGTAGCCCCAGGAGTAGGTGTAAAATACATAAAAAAAGTAATAATAATTTGAAAAGAAATAATTGTTATAGGTGAAATATGATAATTTAACCCTGTAATAAGAATCACCGAAAACACAAAAAAAGAAAAAAGAAATAATAACATAGAAGCAATAGATAAAAAAATATTTTTGGGATTACCTTTAAAAAATGCTTTTATACTCTGTGTAAAAGCATCAATCTCCTTAAAAGAACGGCTAATCAGTTTTTTAAATTTATTAGAAGAAATTATCTGCTTGCTTTGTAAGAAATATAAAAATTTATATGTGATTTTTTTAATTTTTTCTGTTTTATTAATCATTTTATATATAGCATAAAACATAATAATATAACCCAAAGTGAATATAAAAAAAACCTTTGAACCACTGAAAGTAAACATATGAAATAAATTTTTTTCTATGATAAGTACTATTGGTGTAACAATAATAAGAAAAGCCGTAGCTATAGTAGTTCTTATAGAAGTAGCAGCAATAGCATCGCTTAAAGAAACTCCTTCTTTATTTAAAAAATATATTTGAACAAATCCTCCACCTGTCGCAAATGGAGTAATATTAGATATAAACATATTGATAAATACTAACTTAAAGATATGTTTAAACTTGATTTTAACTTCTAATGTTTTTAAAACATAAAATAAACGCAAACCGTCAAAAACAAAGTACATAATTAAAAGAACAATTAATTTAAACATTGTCTGATAGGAATATAGTTTAATTGTAGTAATAAATGTATTACCACTAAAATGATGGTAAATAAATGAAAATGACAAAAATGAAGTTAAGATAAAAACAAGTGCAAACATAGAGTAAGTAAATACATTTGACGAAAGAACTCTTTCAGAAGCTTTATGCAAGTTATTTTGATCTATTTTCAACTTTGAATCTAGCATTGACTTTTTCCCCTTTACTTTTTAATCTTGATACTTTATTTTCGTTACTAAATTTTATTATTTATAGTAGTTATTTAATTTCATTTTAACCATCCAAAAAGACTTCATTTTCACTGTTTACAAGGATTGTTTTTTTCTCCATAATGTTTGTTTTTTGTAACATAATCCCTTATATATTACAATACTTGATGATGCCCAGAAAGTACCTGCGATCCATCCTGCCAATATATCACTTAAATAATGAACCCCAACGTATATCCTACTTAACCCAACAAATATTGAATAAATAAAAATAAATGTACTTATTGCTACAGCAAACTTCTTATTTTTTATATAATTAAAAACATAATAAATAAGTAGAAATGAAAAACCCATAAATACCATAGCATGACCACTTGGGAAACTATAACCTGAAGCCTTAACAAGCCACAAACCAGAAAGCCTTGGTCTTTTAAAAATTATTTTTAATATCTGGTTAAGTCCCCATCCTACTAAGGTATTCAACGAAAAGAATATAGCATCATTTCTTTTTTTAAAATAAATTAGAATAAATGATATAATCAATGTAATCAACATTACTGAAATAAAGTTACCTGTTATACTTAACATCTTAAAAACATTATTTAATATTGTATTCCTTATACTATAAACATAACTAAATGCTAATGCATCAAATTTCCAATTTCCTATTGTTAAGTAATCTTCTATCATTGCTGAAAATATAAATAATGACAATATTGATATTAAAAAATATCTCACTGTTTCATCATATTTGTTATACTTCAATGTAAATATGCGTAGTTTATTAAATATTCTTTTAATATTTATTAAAACCTCTGTATTTCCGACTTTTTCTATAGATTTCTTTTTATTCCAAATATAATATATCAATACATATAATGTAGCAACTGCAACTGTTATAAACTCAAAATAGTTTTCAAGATAATATTTTGAAGTATCTCCAAATAAAAATATAAAAAATCCTTCAAGAAAAAATCTTGCTCCCCTACCAATTATAGAAGCTATTACCAATGAAACTATCTTAACATTAAAAGCACCTGATGATAATGTAAAAACTTTATAAGGAACTGGAGTAAAACCTGCTACTACAATAGCCCTTACCCCATATTTTTCAAAGTATTCTTGTACCTTATTTAATTTCTCATTTTTAATAAATCTTTTAAGCAATGGTTTACCAAATCTTCTACCCATAATATGACCGAAAATACCGCCAAAAACAGATGATATTGTTGTAACTAAAGCATAAAATAATGCAAATTTCCTATTCATTAATGCCATTGGAATAAGCAAAACATCTGGTGGTATAGGAAAAAAAGATGATTCTGCAAATGATAAAACAGCAAGTCCTACAACACCATATCTTTGAATAATCTGTACAAAATTAATAAATATCTCTTTCAAAAGTTACCACTCCTATATATGCTACTGCATTTAAATTATCAACATACTATAAAAGCTTATTACCACATTTACTACAGTATTTATCATATTTCTGAATAATATTACCACAATTGTTACATGTTCTACTTATTCTAGTACCACACTTAGTACAATATATATTTTCTTTGCTCTGCATAAAACCACATTTATAACATATCTTATTGTTTTGCTTAAACATTGTGTAAATAATTAACCCTAATAAATTAGTTAATAACACAATAAGCCCCCATAAAGAAGGATTATTTAATTTTTTACTAGCATCTTTATATACCCATAATGCTAAACCAAGCCAATATATAATAATTATTAATCCTATTATAATCCCTGTAATCTCTAATAATCTTTCTCCATATGGTATTGGATTTACAGTTCTTATGATAAATAACTTGTTAGCAGTGTCTTTATCAACTATATAATTCAACAAATATATCTCTTTTGCTGCTAAATCTCTTTCAAATGAAAATTCTTCATAAATATCCAACTCTATTTTTCTACTGTTTTTTATATAATCTTTATTTAAAATAATATCCTCTTTTTTTACAACTTTATATAAAACATCTCTATTTATATTATCTTGAAGATATTTTCTATTGAATTCATATGGTGTAAATTGTAATTTTGTTTTATTACCTACAAGATTATTATTAACTCTAAAAACAATATTATTGTTTTTATCTAGTATGATAATATTCTTTATATCCTTTGAATCTGAAGCTAATTCAGTAAGCTGTAGTTTCAGCTTGTCATTTATACCTTCTTTTTCAAAAGTATCAGAAACTCTTTCGTAATCAATTGCCATATATATTTTATCTTTAGAAACGTATACTATAGCAAATAAACATAAAGTAAGAAGTAAAATTGAGAAAAACAAATATAATCTTAAAAATTTTTTAAAATTTAATTTATTAATGAAATTCTCTAACTTATTCATTATGTCAACCTCCCCTTATTAAGGTTAAATATTAAAGGTGTAACAAAAATTAATGCTAGTCCTTGATATATAAAAAAGACAAATAAAATGTTTAAATTAAATATCTTAAAAAACACCTGTATCAAAAAAGTAAATAAAACCAACAAACAGCTTGAAAAAAATATTTTCTTTAGTTTTAGTTCCCACTGCTTTTCTTTAAGTTCCATACACTTCATGTCAATCTCCTTATCTAATACTGCTAATAATATAGCTGTATCTCTTTCATCAATTTCTTTCATATCATTCTCTCCTTCCAAACATTTTTCTCAATTTAACAATCCCATTGTGTATTCTACTTTTTACAGTTTTAGGTTTTAACTCTAGTATATCTCCGATTTCTTTAAGTGTTAGTCCTTCTATATATTTCATTTTGATAACGAGTTTCTGTTCTTCTGTTAATTTTCCCATTTTTTCTATAATATCCTGTCCAAACATTTTATCAATAACAATATTTTCAACGTTAATACTAAAATCTTCAATATCAAAATTTTTATTTATAGGTATAACCTTCTTAAATTTATTTTCTTTTCTTAGGTAATCAATATATAAGTTTTTAGCTATAGCAACAGCATATGTTGAAAATTTAGCTTTTCTATCTATATCAAATTTATCAATATTTCTTATTATCTTTAAAAATGTATCTTGAGTTAAATCCTCTGCTAACTGTTCATCTTCAGCTATTTTGACAAGAAACTTATATATAAAGGGATGATACTTACTTATAAGTTCTTGAAAAGCCTCTTTATCTCCTTTTTGACATCTTTTAATAAGTTTTTTATCCTCCATGTGTCACCCACCTTCTACCAGGATAAGTATTCTGCCCAAAATAATTTAAAAACTTTTCTGTTTTAACAATATAACTAGAATTGCCAAAGTAATAAAAATATCACAACTGAACCTATTAGAATTCCAATAATAAATAATATTGTTCCTAAAATGGTACTAAATATATACTCTCCATATACTTAAGTAACTTCATTATAGATAAAAAATAATACAACCTACATTATCTGTAAATGCAAAAATCTCTATATTATTTAGAGTAATATAATCCAATAATTTTAATTTATTTCTTTATACTTACCCCTAACTAGCAATAAATTTAATATATTCTCTTATACTTATTACACGTTTTAAAAAATATTAGGTTGCAAAAAGATAACTTTTTTTGTAACGGTTTTAACTAATAAACTTTACTCAATCTCCTTCTCAAACTATTTTAAATACAACTGTTAACTAAAAAATCGTCTAAAAATTCAAAACCAAAGACCATGAATGAACGCAGTCAAAGTACTATATTCGTTCATAGGTTTAGTACGACTTTTATATTGTTTGAATAAGTACTTTTATTTCAATAACATTATTTGAACATAAAACAAAATCGGATATTAAAGGTTTTTTATCTCAAATATTTTTTTATATTAAATAATGTTAATAACTATTTTTCTAACTTTCTCACTTCTATCATAAGTACACCTTCTTTTATTGACGAATACCCAATATTTAACTTTTTAATATATATTATGAGTTAGGTATCTTAAAGTAGGGAATATTAAACAAGTCTAATCACAATAGTTTTAAACTTCATATAATAAACTAGAAAAATACTTTCAAACTTTAAACTTAAATTGAGGTGTTTAAAATGACTAAATCAAAAAAAGTCAAACTCAAGTCAAACAAGAGCAAAACCTTCAATTTAAATAAATTAAGAAGACCTGTAAATAAGATTATAATTAAAAGAAAGATAGATAATAAGAAAAGATATATATCTGGAACTAAGAGAATTATAATTGATATGTGTTTTAATGCTCATCCGTTTAGCGATAAAAGATTTACAGAAAAATGGATAAAACAAAGAATAGCGATATTTATGAATTATACTTTGCAAAGCTTAAAAGCACAAACCAATCAAAACTTCGTTGCTTTAATAAAATATCATGATAAAACAAAATCTATAATAGAAAAGGCTCTTTCTAAATATGAACCTCTTCCTAATAATATTCAATTTGTAAATCAAAACGAATACGAATCTAAGATAATTGAATATATTAAAGGATACGATTATCTATATCTTGTACGTCTAGATTGTGATGATATGTATCATAAAACATTTATACAGCAGCTATTTGATTATAAACCTCGATTAAATACTCAAGTCTTAATTAATCAAAAAGGTTATGTATATGATTCTATACTAAAAAGATTAGCAAGAACTGAAATCAAGTCTCCTCCATTTTATACTCTAATTTATAAAGTAAGTGACTATTTAAATGGGAAACGTTATAAAATGCCAGGGGGTCACACTTATGCAATTAAACTTCCTCATGAAATATTAAGAAAAAGAAATTTTGTAATAGTTGTTCATTCAAATAATACATCCAAAAATACCTCATCTTCTTTTAATCGAGCTAAGGAACATAAAAAAATATTAGATAAAGATAAAATCCAAAATATATTAAAGGATTTTATGAGATAAAAATATAACTTAAGCAGGCAACCCATACACATAGTATAGGTTGCCTTTAAAAACATTTATTTAATAGAAATATTTAAAAATTATTATGTATCTATTTGCTCTTAAATAATGTATAATTTTAAAAAAAGAAAACATTCATTCTTGGAAGGAATTCAATAATACTATATAAAAATATTTTAAGACGATATTTCTCTAATTATATTAGATATTTTGTTAACAGCTTATGAAAAACAAAAAAAGAGGTGCTTATTTTGGAAAATAAATTGATAGCAGGAAGAAGTTTGAAAGAATGGATACAGGAATTTCCACTGCTAAATGACATAATTAATACTAAGGAAGTATTTTGGATAAATCCAAAATATGAAAAATTCGATATAGCAATTAAAAACATCCCATTAAATGAAAAGGATGTAAAGGATGCCGAAGACAGATTAAACCGTTTTGCTCCACTCATATCCAAGCTTTTTCCTGAAACAAAGAATTTGAATGGAATAATAGAATCTCCATTAGTTAGAATTCCTAAAACGCAAGAAGCCTTGGAAAAAATGTTTGAAATAAAAATCCCTGGACATATGCTATTAAAATGCGACTCTCATCTTGCTATTGCTGGTTCTATTAAGGCAAGAGGTGGAATTTATGAAGTACTAAAACATGCAGAAGAATTAGCAATTAAACATAATATGTTAAATTTGGATGATGATTATTCAATTATGGACAGCGAAAAATTTAGAGAATTTTTTAATCAATATACTATACAAGTTGGTTCTACCGGGAATTTAGGTCTTAGTATTGGTATTATGAGTGCAAAATTAGGTTTTAAAGTAGTTGTTCACATGTCTGCCGACGCTAAAAAGTGGAAAAAGGACTTGTTGAGAAGTAAAGGAGTAGAAGTTATAGAATATGAATCAGATTACAGTAAGGCTGTAGAAGAAGGCAGAAGATTATCTAATTCAAATCCTATGAGTTATTTTATAGATGATGAAAATTCTAAAGACCTTTTCCTCGGCTATAGCGTTGCAGCAATAAGACTAAAGAAACAACTTGAAGAAATGAATATAGTTGTAGATAGTAAGCATCCTTTATTCGTATATTTACCCTGTGGCGTTGGTGGAGGTCCAGGTGGAGTTGCCTTTGGACTTAAGCTGTTATTTAAAGATAATGTCTATTGCTTCTTTGCTGAACCGACTCATTCTCCATGTATGCTTTTAGGTTTATTAACTGATAAGCATAATGAAATATCTGTTCAAGACTTTGGAATCGATAATATAACTGAAGCTGACGGTCTTGCAGTTGGAAGACCTTCTGGCTTTGTTGGAAAAATATTGAGAAACTTAATTAGCGGTGTATATACTGTTGAAGATGATAAACTTTATAGGCTTCTCAGTACCTTAGCAGATTGTGAAAATATATATTTAGAGCCTTCGGCCTTAGCTGGAATACCAGGTGTAATTGATTTACTCAAAAGCAGTTCTTTGGAAGAGTTTCTAAGGAAAAATGAATTGTACGGCAAGGTGGCAAATGCAACTCATATTGCATGGGCTACCGGCGGAAGCCTTGTACCTAAGGATGTTATGAATGAATATTATAAAAAGGGTATTTTGAAGAAAAATTAAACTTCATCTCTTTATTTGTCATGGAATAGAAAATAGTATTTGCGTTTAACATAAAAAAACGGCTATCTGAAATAAAACTTCACATAGCCGTTTTTATTTTATTTGCTTATAAATATGTTTATTTACACTTATTTTTTGTATATAGATAGTTTAGATGAGCCGCATGCTCATTCTCATCTGTAAAAGCTTCAAAAAATAAACTTCTAACATACGGATTTATATTAGATAAATAAATATCTCTATAGAATTCATAAGCATCTAACTCATCTAATATAGCTTGTTCTACACCCTGTAAATAGTTATCAAATTCAGGCATATTAATTGGTGGTATAGTTGGCTGTCTTCCTGTCATCATCATATATAAATGCCTAAAGTTATTATAATGTTTTTTCTCATCTTTATAAAATGCTCTTATTATATCAGCTTCTTCTTGATTTGGTGCCATTTTAATAAGTCTTTCATAATATTTTATAGCTTCTAGCTCACCTTTCATAGCCTGTACTAATTGGTTGGGAGTAATACCATAATAGTACATAAAAACCCCTCCAGCTATTCTTCTACTTTAATCTATGTATTAAACAATATATTGTTACTAGCTTTTGTTAAAACAAAAAAACACCTAGACTTTTAAATCTAGGTGCTATTAGACTCCACAATAACTTGATACACTTTTAGACTAAAATACTCTTATTAAAGCTTATTAATTATACTAGCAATATATGCCGCTCCAAATCCATTATCTATATTTACTACACTTACCCCACTAGCACAACTATTTAGCATAGATAAAAGCGAAGAAAGTCCTCCAAAATTTGCTCCATAACCAACACTTGTAGGTACAGCTATAATTGGCTTATCTACAAGTCCACCTACAACACTAGCAAGAGCCCCTTCCATTCCAGCAACAACAATTATTACTTTTGCCCCCCTTATAATATCTAGCTTAGCCAATAATCTATGTATTCCTGCTACTCCTACATCAATAACTTTTTCCACCTTATTTCCAAGAATCTTCGCAGTCTCTGCTGCTTCTTCTACTACTGGCAAGTCGGATGTTCCTGCTGCAACTATGGCTATATAACTATCAGTATATTTTTCTTCTGTTCTTCTTATTGTAATTATTCTCCCTAACTTATTATAATTAGCATCTTTACATATCTCATTAACTGCTCTATACATTTCTTCATTAGCACGAGTAGCTATTATATTTTTATTCTTTGTAAGCATGAACTCTACTATGCTCTTAACCTGCTCTACTGTTTTCCCTTCGCAATATATAACTTCTGGGTAACCTACTCTAATTTCTCTATGATTATCTATTTTAGCAAAACCCAAATCTTTATAAGGCAAATCTTTTAACCTTTCCAGTGCATCTTCTATTTCAATCTCACCATTTTTAACTCTTTCGAGCATTTCTCTCATATCTTGCAGGTTCATACATTTTCCTCCTATGAGATTACATTATTTTGTTAAAATTGTCTCATTAAAACTACCAGTTCTATAACCTTCTAAATCTAATGTTATATATTTAAATCCAATTTTTTTAAATTCTTTAGAAATTTCATCTAAAATTTCCTCATTAAATAGCTTACTTCTTTCATTCTTTCCAACTTCAATTCTTGCTAAATCCTTATGGCATCTCACCCTTACAGCTCTAATTCCAATATCCATCAAATATTTTTCTGCATTCTCTATTTTCTGAAAATCTTCTACATTCAGTTCATTACCATAAGGTATTCTAGTAAGAAGACATGCATATGGTGGTTTATCCCAAGTCTTAAGTCCTAACTCTTTGGACAGTTTTCTTATTTCTTCTTTAGTCAATTTACATTCAAGTAGAGGACTTTTAATATTTAATTCTTCCAAAGCTTTTAATCCTGGTCTATAATCTTTTGTATCATCAAAGTTTGTCCCATCAATTACATAATTGTACCCTTCTTTTTCTGCAATTGATTTTATAATACTAAAAACAGCCTTTTTACATAAATAACATCTATTCTCTGGATTATTTCTAATTTCATCTATAATAGGTACTTTTATAATTTCATAATTAATACCTAATTCATTAACTAACTCTTTTGCCTCTTCAACTTCCCATTTAGGTATATATGGAGAAAGTATTGTAACTGCTTTCACATTATCTCCTAAAGCTTCTTTTGCAGCTTTGAGTAAAAATGTACTATCTACTCCTCCTGAAAATGCCAAAACTACCCTTTCTAAATCCTTCAAATAATTCATCAGTTTTAAATATTTTTCATTATTTATCATTTGAAGCACCTCCTATTTTATTGTAAACTTCCTTATAAATTTCTCCAATAGGTATATTGTTTTCTACTGCTAGTCTTCTGCAATCTTCATATTCTGGTTTAAATTTGATTTTCTCTCCTTTGTAATATGAATTTTTCACTGTTACTTCTCCATAATTTGTACTAACCTTTGAAAAATCCCTTTCTAGCATTATCTTTTCAACCTCATATTTTCTAATACCTATTGAAGTAGTCTCTTTAAAAATTACTTCTTGTATGGCTTTTATGTCCTTCTCTCTAACTAAAACACTTAATTTTACTGCTATTCTTCCTTTTTTCATAATTATAGGTGTCTTAAATACATCTAGCGCTCCTTTATCAAAAAGTTTTTCCTCTATATAGCTATATATTTCTGGATTCATGTCATCTATATTGGTTTCTAATATGTATTGTTTGATATATGAATTAGATTCTGTTTTTTTTTCTTCATTTTCTCTTGCTATATAAACCCTTAAAACATTAGGTATTTTTAAATCTCTACTTCCTATTCCATAGCCAATTTTTTCTATAGTAAAATTCATCTCATCTGTAAACTCATCCACATTAACAGCTAGAATTGCTGCACCTGTAGGTGTAGTTGTTTCGAAAGGTGCTATCCCTGACTTAATTGGAATGCCTTTTAGTATTTCAACAGTTGCTGGAGCAGGTACTGGAATCAATCCATGAGCACACTTTACAAAACCTCCACCTAATTGTACATGTGATGCCATAATTTTATCTACCTTTAGGTAGTCTATACATATTGCTGCTCCCACAATATCTACTATAGAATCTACAGCTCCTACCTCGTGAAAATGAACTTCATATAAAGATTTTCCATGTACTTTTGCTTCAGCTTGTGCAATTTTTCTAAACATATCTATACTCAATTTTTTTACATTTTCATTTAAACTACTTGAATTTATTATATATTCAATATCCTTTAGATTTCTATGAGCATGACTATGACTGTGGCTGTGAGTATGGTCATGATGGTCATGAGAGTGGTCATGCTTATTTTTCAAAATCACATCTACCTTTGTTCCATCAATCCCTTTTTTATTCTCTCTTCTTATCCTTATTTCATATTCTGAATCCAAATTCAATTTTGAAAGCTCATTAATTAAATATTCCTTACCTACTCCTAAATCAATCATAGCACCTAAATTCATATCCCCACTTATTCCTGAAAAACAATCATAGTAAAGTATCTTCATAATTCATCTCTCCCATATCGTTTTGTTCTTCTACTTAATATTATGTTTTATTAGAAATTCTTCATCTTGTATAACTGCTTCATAACAATCATCCCGTATAATACGATGATCTTCAGAAAATACAATAGCACGCTTAAAAACTCCTTGTACATACTCAAAGTCATGGGTTGCACAAATAATTGTCTTTCCAGCTTCATTTAGTTTAATTAAAAGTTCTTTTAAAAACTTTTTGCCTTTGGGATCTACACCACTCATGGGTTCATCTAAAGTGAGTACTTCTGGATTCATTGAAAGAACACTTGCTATTGCAACTCTCTTTTTTTCCCCAACACTTAAATTATATGGATGTTCATATTTTATCTTTTCTATATTCAAAATATTGAGGCAGTCATTAACTCTTTTATTAACCTCTTTTTCTGATAAACCCATCTGCATTGGTCCAAACGCTATTTCTTCAAATACTGTAGAGCAAAAAAGCTGAGCATCTGGATTTTGAAATACAAAACCAATTCTCTTATGAAATAGCTTTGAAAATCTAGTATCATTTAATTTTTTCTCTGTTATTTCCTCTCCATTAAATAAATATTTACCTTTATTAGGAAACACAATGCCATTTAAAATCTTTAAAAAAGTAGATTTACCACTTCCGTTAGGTCCTATTATGGCCACAGATTCCTTTTCTTTTATGTTCACTGAAATATTATCAAGTGCAATCCGGTCTTTATATTTAAAGGTTAAATTTTCTACAACAATCATCTTGTGGCCTCCCTGTTAGAAATTATAAATAATTAGTAACTAAAAATATCACAACAAGTGATATATTAACTATACAATATAATAAATCTGCCTTTTTAAAGCTGAATTTCATCTGAATAGTATACTCTCCAACAAAACCTCTGCATTCCATAGCAGAAAACATTTCTTCACTCATTTGCTTAGATTTTAGAAATAAGTTTCCAATTATCCTAAAAAGGGAATTATATTTATCATAATTTTTCCCAACAGATCTAATCTTTAAAGCATATAATAAATTAACTGAATACTCTCCTAGTAACACAATATACTTAATAGTAATTTCCATAACCCAAATAAATAAGTCTGGTATAAATAATAGCTTTAATGATTTAGTAATTTGATTCCATTTAGTTGTATAGGATAAACAATTGACTAAAATAATATTTACAATTATTTTTTGTAAAAGTAATAAATTATTAGCTATATTCCCTCTTAGCATAGACGGAATTAACATAATAAGAGTAAAAAGTGGAATAACTAGGCTAGTTACTAAAATATTACTCCTTTCTTCAGCATCAAGAATTAAAATATTTGCAAAAGCATATACATTCATGACTAATACATATATAAAACTTCTCGATAAAGACAAAAGCACTAAGCTTAAAATGGTAAAAAACACCTTCAAAGTAGGATTCAAGCTATAAACAAACTTATGTCTTTTTATACCACTTCGCCTAATTCTAGAAAGTACTTTTAATATTGAAATAATACTTTTATCTATGAATTTATTACTTTCTTTTTCTGGTACATATTCATCCTTAACTAAAAGCCACTCTTCAATCATGTACTCACCTACATAATATCTTTATTTAAATCACCTAAGTCTTTATTTTTTCCTTTAAATCTTCTAATACTCATAAGTCTAGTAATACTAAGAATTAATACCACACCTACTACTGCTGAAATAAAATATGCTATAAATTCTTGAATATCTAGTATGGTGTAGTCAGGCATTAAAGCATTAAAATGAAATCCATTTTCAATGCCCTTTGGTATAAAACCCAATAACTCTTTTATTTCTTCACTACCCCATTCACCCCAAGCTACCCCTGTAGCTAAAATACCTAAAGGACTAAGTACAATTAGAGACATTATTAATCCATATATAGGTTTAATTTTTTTAATAGTACCTTCATATATGACTTCTGGAGAAACCTTTTTCACATAACCATAAACAGCAGCAGTTACTAATCCTTCTAAAACACCAGCTACCAATAGATGAGGGATCATCATAGCTGGAATAGATATATCTAAGCCATACGGACTATACAATGGGAGACCAGATCCATCCTTAAAAAGTATAGGCTGAATTCCAAGCTGTATTGCAGTAAGAAGAGCAGCTAAATTTAACGATACATATCCTGCAATAAAAGCTGCAATATATTCTCCCTTATTATTAGATACTTTGTCTTTCACAAATCTAAATATGTAGTATCCAACAAAAGGCATAGCAAAAGCCATATTAAAGCTGTTAGCTGCTAAAGATAGGATTCCTCCATCTCCGAAAAATAGAGCCTGAACTGCTAAAGCAATTGTAACTGCAATAGTTGCAGAAAATGGTCCAAGAAGAATAGCTACTAAAGTAGCTCCTACTGCGTGACCAGTGGTTCCTCCTGGTAAAGGAATATTAAACATCATAATCAGAAATGAAAATGCTGCACAAATGCCAAGTAGAGGCATCTTTTGTCTAGACATTTCTTTTTTTATATTTATAGTCGCTTTTCTCCATATTGGAATCATTGCTGCTCCTAAAGTAGCACAAGTAGAAGGACTTAAATAATTATCTGGAATATGCATAATTACTCCTGATTTCTAAGCTTGTTATTTAATCTATCTTTTAAGCAGAAACCAGGATATCCACCACCTTTCTTTATGGAGTTTTTTATAAAATTCAATAACTATTCGACAATATCTAATTTTAAGGAGCATGAAAATTAAGTCGCATTAATAAAAATAACCATGAATAATTTTCTATAATTACGAAAACCTTCATGGTTTTAGCTGTATTTTATTAAATTTTCCAAATTTAAATAAAATCATTTAATATATAAATTGAGTTTTCATTCCTCTAAATAGACATTAAATACATTTGAACAAATAAAGCTTTCATAGCTTTAGTATCAGTTATTAGTTAATTTACATTTTTTCATTAAGCAACATTAGTCTTAACATATAGAGATCTATAAGGGATTCTTCCCTAATGTAATGACTTCTATATCATCACATTTCAACACTCTATAGTATAAGTAATCCTATTAAATAATAATATATTATATCTAAATAAAAATCAATTTATCTGATAACTTCTGAACTATTTTGATATTTAAAATAATTATATTTCTAATTAATACTTTTTCTTCAACTCTTTCGCTTATATATTTGAATTCCAAGTAAATCTTCTATTTGTCCACTCATATATTGATATGAATCATAGACTCCTTGATTATAAAATTCTGGAGCAAGTTCTTCAATAAAAAAATCTAAAATTAAAGAAGCAGCTAAATCACCTAATTCTTCATCTCTTTCATTTAAAAAATATTTTTTTATTGATTCAATCATTTCTTTTCTTCTATCTTGACTTAATTTAATCCTATTATTCAAAAGTTTTCCTCCTCCTAATCCTCATAGTAAACTCCTCTCTAATTCGAGAACATTGCTCATCATTTAATAAATAATCAAATAAACATTTCCTTATTGAATAATCTACATTATTTTTATCAATCCTTGAATAAAGGCAACTTAAGCAATTTCCAATATTCTTACTTGCTAAACTAGAAATTTCATATTCTATCTCTTTACTATTACAATACGATATATCAGTATAATAATCCAAATAGCCTTGAACCAATTGTTCAAAATTTTGTATCCTATTATTTTCAAATTCTATAAATCTTGGTATATCATTATTATTTCGCTCCATATATATTCTAAAGTATTCAAAAGGATGTTCCTCTCTAGCAAAAGACTTATAAAGACTTTTAGCAGTTTTTTTATCATTTTTATTTTTAGCATTTAAGAATAATAGATAGGCAAAATCTTGTATTGTAATACATTTTAAACCTTTAAAGTATTTTGATTCAGTAATAAATCTCCATACAGTTGTATCTTGTGAAGAAAGAATAAATACATTGTTAAATTTAGCATATAATAGAGTTTTATATTCACCAAGATCTTTTAAATCTTCTATATTAAAAGAATCTTTAAGTTCTTTATCACATTCTTCAAATAATTTCTTTCCTATTTCATCAGTAGGA
This sequence comes from Caloranaerobacter sp. TR13, assembly GCF_001316435.1. Classification (NCBI taxonomy): domain Bacteria; kingdom Bacillati; phylum Bacillota; class Tissierellia; order Tissierellales; family Thermohalobacteraceae; genus Caloranaerobacter; species Caloranaerobacter sp. TR13. The sequence goes on along the minus strand of NZ_JXLL01000005.1, from coordinate 48,061 downwards.
AAATTATCCTCCACATAAGTAATATTAGAGACATCTGAAACCGATAACAACTCATCCTTTATGGCTTGTCCGATAACTTCGTTATAAACTTCTTTATGTATTATAATATTTTCAAAAAAACGAAATAAAAACTTCAGTTGTCCCTTAAAATTTATCAGAATATTAGCATCAAAAAGGACAGGCTCACTAATTTTCATCATCTTCATCATCTCCTGTCCTAAAACTTGAAAAATCAATATCTATTGGCTTTATTTCTGGTTTTACAACTCTAAAATCCTCAAGCGTCTTATCATATTTTTTTATTATACTTTCTAATTTGCTAATTGTAATGATATTATTCCGATATACATCATAAGCAATCTTTGGTACATTTAAAGAATGATATTTTCTTCTATTGGAATGTTCAAGTTCATTAATACGCTTACACATTTCATCGTCTAGCATTTTGCAGTATTCTAAAATTTGTTCATCATAGCTCTTAAGTTTTTCAAATTCTTTTTTTCCTATTATTCCTAATTCTTTAAGTCTTTTTAAGATTGTTTTATAAGGAATCTCATATTCATACTGGAGTTCAGTAATTTTAAGAACAAGATCTTCTTCCAAGTATTTTTTTCTTTTAAAATTACTAAATCTATCCTCAATTACACTTCTTGGCATTAAAAATGCAGCCGCAAAATAATTCGCCTTAATTTCTTCGATATTTGAACCTGTATCATCAATGCTTTCAGAAATATCTTGGTCATTGCAAACTATAAACTTATCTATACTTTTTTCCTTTAAATAAATCAAATGATATAGTTCATGTGCAGTAGCAAACACCTGAAAACTCAAACTAAAACTTGTATTCACAAAAATCTGAATTATCTCTCCTTGTTTTCTTGTAAATCCAGCAATTTTTCTAGTCTTTAATGGATAAAGCAATATATATGAATCATAAATGTTTTCTATATAACTAAATATTTTAAGTCCAATTGGAGATTCATCACCTAAGTCATATATCCTACGCTGCTCTAAAGCCTGCTTCTCAATTTTTTCTATCTCTTTTAGTGATAACATAAAACCTCCTAAATTCGTTCTCTCATGTTTTTTAGTGTTATTGCTTCATCCATCATTGATAATATCATTTGGATTTCTTCAATATCACTATTATCTAAGTTCTTATCTCTTTTCATATACATAACAATATCCTCTTGAACTTTATTAATACCTAGAATATAGTCTGCAGACACATTATAAAAACTTGTTATTTTTCGAAGCTCCTCAACATCAATTGATTTTTTGTCATTTTCTAGTTTGCTATAAGTTGAAGGATTAATATCAAGTAAAGAACAAAGTTCTTTTGCATTTAACCCTTTAGATTCTCTTAATTTTCTAATCCTTTCTCCAATTGTTTTCATAATAATCCCTCCTAACACTAGTATATGTTATTATTTCTATTTTAGCAATAATTATTATGAAATACTTATTATAAATTTCTATTTTGTAATTTATTTTCAAATCCTCTTACATAATAAAGAGTAATATATACAAAGAGATGGTTGGATACAACAGAACCGTCCCTTTGTACCCCAGATATCAGCCTGAACTAGCAGTTTCACACGCTCTTAAAATATTTACTCTAAAAATCGTATAAACAATCCAAACAACACTCATTGCTAAAAATGTAATTATAGCTAATGTAAGAAAATTAATTTTATCAATTATATAACTACCAACAATCGTAGAGATTGGCATAATAGCCATAGAAAATGTTGTAATAAATGAGTCGACTTTACCAATCATGTGTGAAGGAACTTCTCTTTGCATATAAACTAATGTTGGTACATTTATATATACAATTATAGCTCCATAACAGGCTTGTAATATCAAATGTATTATGAAAAATAATTCAAAATAAGTTATTCCTTCTAAAAAAAGTACCATATTTATTACTAATAAAACTACATAAATAGTTTTAAATGTAATCCCTCTGTAATAATGATTGATAATATTAACAAAATCATACTTGCCAATAAATTTTGTCATTATTATTGAACCAATTGCTGTAAGAGATGCTGCTGTTGATAAGTAAATTGGATCAACTTTAATCAATTGATTAAAAAGGTAAGTGAATCCATTTCTTGCTAATGGTTCGTATATAAAGTTAGAAAAAATAGAAATCATTGTAATAAAGAATAATGACTTTAGTTTAAAAAGAAATTTCATACCTTCTTTCAGGTCAGTTAGAATTAGTTTTAATTCAATTTTATTATAATTCTCTTCCTTAGTATTTACATTAATGAACATCTCAAATATACCTGAAATAATAAAACTTAGTCCGTTAAATAGCATAATACCTTCAATTCCGATTAGCTTATACAAAGCTCCAGCAAAAAAAATACCTAGAATCCTTTTAACATTATTAATCAAATATATAAACGAATAACCATCTGTAAGTTCTTTTTTACTTATAACAAACCTAATAGCAGCAGTAGATGAAGGTATAAACAAAGCATCACATAATACGTGAATAGCAGTACTGATATATAGTGAAATTAAGATTAAATTTATATCGCTAGTTTTCATAATAACTAATAAATTAATGAATATTGATACTCCTCGGATAAAATCACAATAAATTAATACTTTAATTCTGTCTAATCTATCACTAATTGCGCCACCAACTGCTGCAGAAGTAACATATAGTAGCAATCTAAATGATAAAAAATAACCAACAATCACTGCTGAATTTGTTAATGATAATAAGTACCATGCAAGAGAAAACATATAAAATTGACTACCAATATCTGAAACAAATTTTCCCCAAAATAACTTACTATAGTTTTTATTTTTAAAGATATTCTTATTCATTTTTTCCTCCTTCGCCTATCACTATAAAAAGACTCAAAAGAACGGTTATCTTGTTTCCTGATGCCTTTCTTCTTTATTCTCGTCACCTTGAAAAAATTATTCTATTTATCTCATTAAATTTTTTGAATACAACAGAACCATCTCCATATTTCCAACTGTCACTATTTACTGTTATCATAATACTTTCTATATGCCCTTCCATTTCTAAAATCTAAAAACTCCCTAAAAGCTCTCCCATTTTTATACTTCCATGCTGTAACAAATTTTGGCTCAATTTCTATAACTACTTCATTTTCCATATGAGAATATGCATTAAAAGAACCATTATGTACTTTTTTAAATACTTCTATAAAATTTCTATTTTCTTCTGCAAATGGATGCCCTTTTATTTTCGCATATCCCTCAATTTGAAAATTATCAACACATAAAGCTACATTAGGATTACTTTTTATCTGTTCATACTTTAAGAAAGTTCTATCTGTTTGAAAATATATTTTTGAATTTATTACAACACAACTTACACTTCTTGCAGTAACTCTATTATCTTTACTTGTTGCAAGTACCATAAATTTTTTTATCTTAACTAAGTCTATAAATTCTCTTTTTAAAACATCAAATTCTACTAATTCACCATCTATATCTTTTTCAACCTCATTCTCATACATAATTATTTCTGTTTCAAAAAATCTCTCTTGAAACTCTACTAATGCTCTAATCTGGTCTTTATTATACATATTTAAGTCTTTACAAACCACCAATTTATCTTCATTATCATTTTTTCTCTGTATTATTGCAGTAACATATCCTTCATAGTATTCTAGTGGTTTAAATTCACCTAAAACATAGGCATCTATTTCTTCTCCATCCCCTGAAACTGTATTAGAAAGATATCCATAGTTTATTGGATATATAAATTCATGTTCTGGATGTTTAGACCCTAATGGTCTATCCACAACTACTATAACTTTTTTCCCTAAATATTTTTTCACTGTTTATCTCCTTCTTTCACATTTTAATTATAGTGTTTATAGTTCTCTTATATATTTTCTTGTATCTTCTGGTTTGTGAGCAATAAAATTAGTCTGCAAGAATGTTCTAAAAGATTGATTTCTGATATTTCTCTTTTATATGCATATCTAACAAGTTCTTTTATCGAATCTTTCGTGTTGCTATATTAATAAATTCAACAAAGTATTCTAGTCCCCTTCATTTTTTTATGATTTCTTCTAATATTTACCTAAAAATAGTTTTTAAGAAATTGTCTTAAGTCTTATAACTTTAGAGTTACAAAAAAATCATGAACGGATGCAGTTAAATTCCACATCACATTCATGATTTCTCATACAACAATTTTCTTATTAAAATCTACATATACCTACATTATTCCCCAGGAAATAATGTTTTTTTACTCAACTGTTACGCTTTTAGCTAAATTTCTTGGTTTGTCTACATCACAACCTCTCATTACTGCTACATAATAAGCTAGTAGTTGAAGAGGTATAACGCTTAGAACTGAAGTTAATTCGTCTATAACATCTGGAATATATATTACAGTATCTGCTGTTTTCTCAATTTCTTTATTTCTTTCTTTAGCTAAAGCTATTACATATGCACCTCTAGCTTTTACTTCCTTTATATTGCTTAACATCTTATCATATAGTCTTTCTTGAGTAGCTATAGCTATAACTGGTGTTCCTTCTTCTATTAAAGCGATTGTTCCATGTTTTAATTCTCCAGCAGCCATTGCTTCTGAATGGATATATGAAATCTCTTTAAGTTTTAATGAACCCTCTCTTGCTACATCATAATCTATACCTCTACCTATGAAGAATACACTTTGTGCTTTATATATTTTTTCACTTGCTTTTTTGATTAGCTCTGTATTATCTAATATTTTTTGAGCTTTTTCTGAAAGATTTCTTAATTCGTTCAATACTTTGTTATATTCTTCTTTGTCGATAGTTCCCTTCTTAACTGCCATATCAAGAGCTATTAAAGCCATTGAAACTAATTGTGTTGTATAAGCCTTAGTTGAAGCAACGGCAATTTCTGGACCAGCCCAAGTGTAAAACACTTCGTCAGCTTCTCTTGATATTGTACTTCCTACTACATTTGTTACAGCATATACTTTTGCATTATTTTTCTTAGCAAGTCTTAAAGCTGCTAATGTATCAGCAGTTTCTCCAGATTGACTTACTACTATCATTAGAGCATTTTCATCAATAAATGGATTGCTATATCTAAATTCTGATGCTACATCTGCAATTACAGGTATCTTTACATATTTTTCAATTAGAACTTTACCAAGCAAACCTGCATGATATGCTGTACCGCAAGCTATAATATAAACTCTATTTATTTTATCTAATTCTTCCTTTGTAATGTTTATATCATCAAGTTTTATTACATTATCTTTATTAATTCTTGGTGAAAGAGTATCTTTTATTGCTTTAGGCTGTTCATAAATTTCTTTTATCATAAAGTGGTCATATCCACCTTTTTCTGCTGCTTCTACATCCCAGTTAACTGTGAAAACTTCTTTTTCTACAGGTTTTCCATTAAGCTGCATTATTTTGATATTGTCTTTTTCTACAACTGCCATTTCTCCATCTTCTAATATATAAACATCTCTAGTGTATTTTAATATTGCAGGTATATCAGATGCTATAAAGTTTTCTCCTTTTCCTATTCCTATTATTAATGGACTGTCTTTTCTTACTGCAATTAATTTATCAGGATTATCTCTGCAAATTACTCCTAAAGCAAAAGCTCCCTCAAGTCTTGATACTGCTTTTTTCACAGCTTCTAATAAATCATCATCGAAGTAATAATCTATTAAATGAGATATAACTTCTGTATCTGTCTCTGAAACAAATTTATATCCTTTTTCCTGTAGTTCTTCTTTAAGCTCCATAAAGTTTTCAATTATACCGTTGTGAACTACAGCTATATCCCCTGTTACATTAGTATGAGGATGTGCATTCTTATCTGATGGTTCACCATGTGTAGCCCATCTTGTATGACCAATACCAACATTAGCATTAAACTCTTCTTCACTTAACCTTTCTCTTAAAACTGAAAGTCTTCCTTTATATTTTCTTACCTTTAATTGCCCTTTATCAAATACTGCTATACCAGCAGAATCATATCCTCTATACTCAAGCTTTTCAAGCCCTTCAACTAATATTTCATGGGCTTTTTTACTACCTATATATCCAACAATTCCACACATAATAACACTCCTTTTTGTCATTTATCATGAATTATACACGATACTTGCTACCATCTCTATCATGTTTAGAGGCACGACAAACTAACCCATTGGAAATGGGTTTATTAATCCACCCGATTCCTTTTGTCCCCATAATCGCTTATGGGTTTTGTAGAATCTTTAACGGTGGTGGTTACACCGCAGGGCATCCGCCGAAAATTCGATAAACCCTGTCCTCGTCAACTTAAAAGTAATACTTTTAAGTCCTGGCGCTTTTTATTCAATTGTCTATCTTTATCTTATAAGCATCACCCCTTTCAAATTAGGGTACAGCATACAGGGTACAGAGAACGTCAACTGTCCCCTGTCAACTGTTATCTGTTCTCTATGAAAGTCTTTCTTCTATAAGTTTTGCTAATCTTTGGGCCATTTTTTTAATTTCTTCTTCATTTTTTCCTTCAATCATAACACGAACTAATGGCTCTGTACCAGATGGTCTTATTAAAACTCTTCCTGTGTCTTCTAAACTTTTTTCTATCTTCTCAATTTCATTTCTAATTATTTCATCTTCAAGATATTTTTGCTTTTTATCATTAGGTACTTTAGCATTTACTAGTACTTGAGGTAATGTCGACATTATTTTAGCAAGCTTAGAAAGTTTTTTACCTTTATTTTTTACAACGCTAGTTAATTGTAAGGCAGTTAATACTCCGTCTCCTGTTGTATTATAATCTAAAAATATAATATGTCCTGACTGCTCTCCACCTAAAGAATAATCTTTATTTAACATTTCTTCAAGGACGTATCTATCTCCTACTTTAGTTTTAATAATTTCTATTTCTTTTTCCTTTAGACAAATATCAAGTCCCATATTACTCATAACAGTCGCTACAACTGTATTACCCTTAAGCTTTCCTTTTTCTTTTAATGATATTCCACATATAGCCATTATATGATCGCCATCTACTATCTTACCTTCTTCATCAACTGCTATTAATCTATCAGCATCTCCATCAAATGAAAGCCCTATATCTGCATCTGTTTCTAAAACTAACTTTTGTACCTGCTCTGGATTAGTAGAACCACAATTTACATTTATATTGATACCATTTGGTGCATTATGTATTACTACAACTTCTGCACCTAGCTCTTCAAATATAGTAGGAGCTATTCTGTACGCTGCACCATTACCACAATCCATTGCTACTTTTAGTCCATCTAAATTAGTATCAATAGTGCTTTTTAAAAAGTCAATATATTTTCTTTGGCCATCTTCAACCCTTTTAACTCTTCCAACATTCTCTCCTATAGGACTTAAAGGTATTTCAATGTTATCTAAAATTATTTCTTCTATGTTTCTTTCTATCTCATCATTTAGTTTATATCCTTTTGAATTGAAAAACTTAATACCATTGTATTCTACTGGATTATGTGAAGCTGAAATTACTACTCCTGCATCAGCATTATATGCTCTTGTTAGGTATGCAACTCCTGGTGTTGGTATAATGCCTACAGATAAGACATCTACACCCACAGAACAAATACCTGATATTAATGCCGCTTCTAACATATCACCAGATATTCTTGTGTCCATTCCTACAACAATCTTTGCATCTTTTTTTCCTCTAGTCAGTATATATGCTCCAGCTCTTCCTAATTTAAATGCTAATTCTGGAGTTAATTCTTTATTGGCTATCCCCCTAACTCCATCTGTGCCAAATAATCTCCCCATCAGCGACCCTCCTTATATAACTATACTATTTAATAATAGCATAACTAGTGCATACCCACAAGATTACTTTGCTGAATTATCATGTGTTATTTTGTAAATTATACCAATTGTTAAATATATCAATATTTTTAATTTGTAAAATATTGAAAAACATCGACTTTATTTTTGGATATCTAAACAAATTTCTTGACCTTTCTTTAAATTCACCTTTTGATTTCCATGATAAAATTCTAGCGAATTACCATCTATAAGTTTATAGTTAACTCCTGCTGAATCTACTTTTACTTCAATTTGGCATTCCTTAAATCTTATCCTAAATTTATAACTATCCCATTTTTCAGGTAAATATGGATTAAATCTTAAATTTCCATCATAAACTCTCATACCAGCAAATCCATTTACCACACACATCCAAGTTCCTGCCATACATGCAGTATGAATACCATGTTGAGAATTATTATGATAATTATCTAAATCAATTCGAGCTGTTTGCATGAAATAGTTATATGCTTTTTCGTAGTAACCTATTTCAGATGCTATAATGCTAAAAATACATGACGATAAAGATGAATCGTGAGTTGTAATAGGTTCATAGTAGTCAAAATCTCTTTTCTTTTCTTCTAAAGTAAACTTATCTCCTAATAAAAATAATGCCATTAGAACATCAGCCTGCTTACAAACTTGATGTCTATAAATTACTAAAGGATGATAATGTAATAATAATGGATATTTTTCAGACGGTGTATTTTCAAAATCCCAAATTGGCTTTTCTAAAAAGCTATCGTCTTGAGGATGGATTTTCAACTCCTCATCATAAGGTAAATACATGTTATTTGCTGCTCTTTTCCATTCATTTACTTCTTCTTCCTGTAAACATATTTTTTTAGCTAATTCTATATACTTTTCTTTATATTTCTCTTTTAAAAGTTTTGCTATATCATAAGCATACTCTAAGTGCATTTTAGCCATATAATTCGTATAACAGTTATTATTAACTATAGCAGTATATTCATCTGGCCCTGTTACACAATCTATACAGAATTTATTATTTTTCTTAGGAATATAACTTCCTAAATCAGCCCATAACCTAGCTGTCTCAAACAAAATTTCTGCCCCAAAATCTAATAAAAATTCTACATCTCCTGTAACTTCCACATACTTTTTTAATGCATAAATAATATCAGCATTAATATGATACTGAGCAGTACCAGCTGGATAATAAGCTGAACATTCCTCTCCATCTATAGTTCTCCAAGGATAAAGAGCTCCCTTTTCATGTGCCATTTCTCTTGCTCTCTGCCTTGCCTTATCTAAAATTCTGTATCTATATTCTAATAATTTTCTACTTATTTCAGGATATGTGTACAAGAAAAATGGAAGTATATATATTTCAGTATCCCAAAAATAATGTCCTTCATATCCTTCTCCAGTAAGTCCTTTAGCAGCTATATTAGTTTTACCATCTCTTCCAACAGACTGAAGTAATTGATATTGATTGTATCTAATTCCCTGCTGTAACGCTTTATCTCCTTTTATTTCAATACATGCTTGTTTCCAAAAATCTTCTAGAAACTCTCTTTGTGAAATTAATATTTTTTCAAAACCATTTTTCTTTGCTTGAAGCAACGTTTCTTTTGCTCTAGAAAGTAATTCATATGTTGGATAGTCCTTAGAAGTATAATAAGTAATATATTTTTTTAACACTATCCTTTCTCCCTCTTTAGCATCAATTATATATTTTGCTCTAACCATTTGAGATGGACTATCTTCTAATCTATAATTACTTTCTGTTTGTAAATCATTCTCCATTGCACAAACTAATACAAATTCAGTGTTAGTAGTTTTCTGTGTAATTGCTCCAAAACTCTTTTCTTGATGTTTACTTAATATTTTTAGTACTTGTTCATTTAAAGCTGAACCTACTCTAGGATCACCATTGCTTACTTGATTCTTAACTTCGCCATCTAAAGCAGATATAATTGTTATTTCTCCATTAAAATTAAGAGGGGTTACTTCATAGTTAATTGCAGCTAAATGCTTATTTTCTAAAGATACAACTCTTTTAATAACTATTTGAACTCTTTTACGAGCAGATGTTTCCCAAACTATTTTCCTGGTTAACACTCCTTCTTTCATATCTAAAGTCCTGTTGTAAGAAAGAATATTACCAGTAAACATATTAAACTCTTCGCCATCTATATATAGCTTAATTATCTTGCTATTTGTCACATTTAACATAGTTTGACTTTTTTTAGCATAACCATATGCCTCTTCACCATATTTAATAGGATGAGATTCATAAAATCCATTAAGATATGTACCTTCCAAAGAAGTCCCCTCTGGACCATAATAACCTTCTTCAAAATTACCTCTCATTCCTATGTATCCATTTCCTAAAGAAAATATGGTTTCATCCAAATAATTACTTTCAACATCAAATTTTTCTTCGATGATACGCCATTCGTCTAAAGGATATAGTCTTTGTTTATATAATTTATCTGTTGTCAAATATATTCCACCTTTCACTTAAATTTTTACATATAAAATAGGAATATTACCTTAAATTCATATTTAATTAAATAAATTAGTCTTCTACCCGAAAGTTTAATAACTAGTTTGTTAGCTTTCGGGCATGAAGACTAATTTAAATAAAATAATACGTTTAGTTTACTATATTATATCAATTAAATCAAAGACTAATTACTTAATAGTAGTTATATTAATTTTTAGGCTCACCAATCTCAAAGCCAGTTAAATCTTGTAAATCTAATTCAAGTTCTTCTAGAGCTGTCTGTGCATCTTTTTCACCAGTTAATACAGAGTAAACTGACTTGAAGAAAAGAGTTGAAACGTTGTTGTAATTTGGTGAAGTAGCTGTTGATGGACGAGCTACTGCGTTAATAAATACATCATACAATCTACCCATAAAAGGATTAGCCTTTAAAACATCCTTATCTGAATAAAGTTCTTTAATAGTTGGGTTAAATGAACCCTCTATCGCTCTCATTTTTTGTACTTCATAAGAAGCTAAGTATAATGCTACATCTGCTGCTATTTCTTTATGTTTACTATACTTACTAACTGCTAATTGCCATCCGCCAAGTGTAGCTGCTCCTGATCCACTCTTACCAGCAGGCAATGGAGCAACGTCGAATTTACCTTTAATCGCACTATCATCAGCATTACCTAAACTGTAAGCATATGGCCAGTTACGCATAAATGCAGCATTTCCTGCTTGCCACATATTACGTGCATCTTCTTCAGCCATACCTGTTACTCCATCAGGAGAAATAGTTCCTACCCAACTAGCTGCTTTATTGATAATTTCAATTGCGTTTGGATTGTTAATTGTTATTTTCTTGTCAGGACTAATAATAGTTCCTCCACCATTAGAATATATCCATTCTAAAGCGTCACAAGTAAGCCCTTCATATGCATCTCCTTGCCATACATAACCCCAGAAATCACTATTACCTTCAGCACGTTCTCCATCTTGAATTATTTTAGCAGCTCTTTCTAGTTCATCCCATGTTTTAGGTACTTCTAAGTTGTATTTTTCTAATAAATCTTTCCTATAGTAAAGTAAACCAGCATCTGTAAACCAAGGTATAGCAACTAGCTTACCGTCAACAGTATTATTTTTAATTATAGCATCAAAATGCTTATCAACTACATCTTTTGCACCATATTTATATAAGTCAACAAAGTGCTCAGCTAAATCTCCTGGCCAAATAACGTCTATTTGATATATGTCTATATCTGGGCTCTTAGCTTCAAGGAATTGTAGATATAATCCTAATCTATCCTGAGCTAAATCTGGAGTATCTAAAACTTTTACTTCAACATTAGGGTGTTTTTTAGTATACATTTCAGCTGCTCTCTTTGTTAATTCAAGTTCATTACCTACAGCTCCACCTGCTATTGTAATAACAATTTTATCTTCAGCAGATGAACTATCGCTCTGTGATTCATCAGTTTTACTGTCATTAGTATTTGTAGCTTCAGTAGTTGTAGCATTTGACTCTTGATTTTCTACTTTACTATCACTGCATCCAACAGTTAATAAAGACACTGATAAAATTAATATCATCATTAAAGCTATAAAAGTTTTTTTCTTAATAAACATTTAAATTCCCCCTTTAAAAAGTTATTTTTTCTAGATCATTACAATTTGCTAACCTATATTTAATACAATCCATCCTCCTTTCCAACACAAAGTTTTATACTAAGCAGATATATCAAAATATCTACTTATTTAGCCTTTAACTGCACCAGCTGTTAAACCTGCAATAATTTTTCTCTGGAATATTAATACAAGTACTACAATCGGTATAGTAACTATAACTGCTGCTGCCATAATTTCACCGAATGGCTCTTGCCTTGCTATACTTCCAGTAAAATATGATATAGCAACTGGAACTGTTCTTGAGCTTGGATCTATTGATGTAAATGTCAATGCAAATAAATACTCGTTCCACGCTGCTATAAAAGATAATAATCCAGTTGTTACCAATGCTGGAGCTGTCAAAGGTAACAAAATCATTCTAAAAGTCTGAAATGGAGTTGCTCCATCGATTTGAGCTGATTCCATTATCTCAACAGGTAAATCTTTAAAGAATGAAGTCATAACCCAAGTTGTAAATGGTAGAGTAAATATCATATAAGATAGTATCATACTAAGTTTAGCACCCATGCCTATCTTAGTAATTACTGCATATAAACCAGCTAATATAGTTACTTGTGGAAACATTGTCATAGCTAGTATTATATAAAGATATGCCTTTTTGCCTCTAAATCTAAGTTTGCCAAGAGCAAAAGCAGCAAATGATCCAACTGTCAATGCTAATAGAGTAGTTGATGTTGCTACGACAGTACTATTCAAAAGTCCTCTTACAAATTGACCATCTTTAATGACAGCTATATAGTTTTGAAAAGTTGGTGAAACTTTCATTGTATTAGGATCACGTGGAACAAATGTAGCTGGTGTCATCTGTAATTGTCCTTCTGATTTTAGTGATGAATTTACAGCCCAATAGAAGGGGAATAACATATAGATGAATATAAAGCAAATTAAAGCATAAAACCCTATTCTCTTGATTATATAGTTAACATTCCTTTTTTTCATCATTCGGAATCTACCCCCAATAACTTAATATATGACACGGCAAATACTGCGATTAGCACAAATATAATAACTCCAATAGCTGAAGCTAGTCCCATATTTCTATTTCCTATAAGCTGAAAATAATTATAACTTGCCATAGAATACTTCCTACTAGATAAAAGAACCTGGAAAACATCAAATACTCTTAGTGCATCTAAAGTTCTGAAAACTAAAGCTACTGCTATCGTTGGTTTTAGTAGTGGAAGCGTTATGGTAAAAAATTGTTTTAGTTTACTCGCTCCATCTATTTCTGCTGCTTCATATAATGTATTTGGTATAAGCTGTAATCCTGCTAACAATAGTAAAGCCATAAAAGGAGTTGTTTTCCAAACATCAACTGCTATTAAAGAAGGTAGTTGTAATTTTTCATTAGTTAAAAAAGCTATCTGTCCATTTCCTATTCCGATTTTGTCAAGTATAGTGTTGAAAAGTCCAACTCTACTTGGTTGTAGCATCCATTCCCACATACGAGCAGAAACTACTGTAATCACTGCCCAAGGTACTAACATTACAGTTCTCATAGCACCTCTACCATAAAAATTACTGTTAACTACCAAAGCAATAGCTAATCCGAGTACAGTTTCTAAAGCAACAGATATAATAGTAAAAATAACTGTATTACTAATAGATGAAATAAAATTTGGATCTGTAACTCCTATGACAAACCTTTTCCCCATAAAGCTAAACTGAGTTAACTCTTTGTATCTGTAAGGTTTCCTTGGTAAAACTCTAATAGGTCTCTCATATAACGGTCTATTAGTTTTTGAATCTATTTTTTGATTACCATTTTCGTCAGTAATAGGTGGTAATTCTTTAATAGTAACACTTAGTAATTTCTTATAGTTTTCCAATCCTATAAAGTTAGTTTCTTTAGTAGCACTGGCAAAGGTTTTATCTGTAAAACTTGTATAGAAGACTTGTCCTAACGGATATATCGCAATAATAATTAATATTAAAAAAGTAGGTAACAATAGCTTAATTGCAAGTCTTTCTTCTTGTTTGGCTAGACTTGTTATTTGTTTATTTTTTTTCATTAAATTTCCCCCCTCATTACAATTTACAAACTATATTGTTTATACTTATTTCCTTTGTTAAAATGCAAATTTTGTAACCGGTTTCCTCAAGCATAATAAATTATGCTGTATAGATTAGAATAAATGTGACTTTTGCTGCATTTATTTTTGTTTTTCTGATTTTACATCAAATTTTAAATACTGAGCTGCATTTTCTGGAGGCACAGCATTAACCATAATTCCAGTTCCTAATTCAAAACCAGCTTGATTAGAAAGTCTAGGGACTATATGTATATGAACATTGTATTTATCATCCATGTCATATCTTCCCTTTGGTAATGAATGAACAATCATATTAAATGGAATAACACCTAGAACTTGCTTGTATTTCTGAAATAATCTCTCCATTAAGATTGATAATTCATTTATTTCAGTATCTTTTATTTTTTCAAATCTAGATAAATTCTTAAATATTATTTCAACTTCATAATTATAAGCTGATGCAAATGGAGCAATTATGCTAAAGTTTTCTGAATTGTAAATAACTCTTTCATCTCTATTAAGTTCACTCTCAATAATAAACTCAAAAATATTTTTCTTATTACTATTATAAAATTCCTTAGCGTTTCTAAGCTCTATTTCGATATTTTCTGGTACGATGGGTACTGTAATAATTTGTGCATGTGAGTGAACAAGCGATGCTCCAGCCTTTTTTAGATTATTCTTAAATAAACTTACGTATGAAGTAAATTCAAATTTAAGTAATTTTTCAAATCTATTTTTATACATTCTTAAGATATTATTAAAATCATTACTTTTCATATTGAAAAAGCTTTTATTGTGTTTGTTGCTCTCAATTAGAACTTCGTGAATTCCTACTCCATTCTTTTTAATAAATATATCTTCGTTATTCTCCAGAACTTCACTTGTTTTTGACAAAATTGGAAATTTATTTGGTATAGCTCTGACTACCCATTTATCATCAGATTGTATTCTGAACTGTTCGGGAGGAGTCATTTCTTCATTCCCTAGACACAACGGACATTTTTCATCATATTCACTTAAATTCTCAAATTCATCATTATCTGACTTTAAATCCGAAGGTCTTTTACTTCTTTCAACTGCAATCACTACTTGGTTCCCTGTTAGAATGTTTTTCCTTAGCTCTGGCATTAATTATCACCATCCAAATATATTTTTTTTAGCCAGTCAAGAGATATCACATTTTCCTTTACAGGATTTAAGAAGTATTGATGTATTTCTAGCTTCTTGTAATCTTGTTTATTGTCTAATTTTTCCTTAATAGCTTTTATATATCCCTTCGCAGTACTGTTCCATGTATACTTACTCTTTACTCTATATAATCCTTGTCTTTGATAGTAGTCATAGTTATTGAAAACTTCAATCAAACCTTCTGCAATACTCTTAGGGTTTGAAGCATCTACTAATACTCCAAATTTTTCGTTACCTTCCTTTAAAACTTCTGATGGCCCGCCATTTTGTGTAACTGCAACTGGCAAACCACAAGCCATTGCCTCAATAGGTGCTAATCCAAAAGGTTCATAAAGAGCAGTTAATGAAAATACCGATTTTCTTCTACTTAACTCTCTATAGCAAGCAGCCAACTGTTTTTGACTATTCAAACTAAACATGCTTACTTTCCCTTTTAAATTATTCTTATTTATTATATCCATTATTTCATCTAAAATCTTCTTTTCATCTCCCTTTGCAGATGAATAATCAACAAAAGGATTATCAATCCCTCTGAGTGTAATAATTAAGTTTGCCCTCTCTTGTAATTCATGACTTTGTGCATAAGCTTTAACTAAACCTATATGATTTTTTTTAGGGTCTAATCTACTTGCAGCAATTATTGCTGGTAAGTTTTGTCTATCAGCATCTAAGTCTCTTTTAAATACATTCTTAATCTTTTCTATAATAACTGGGTCTTCTTCATTTTGACTATCGATCGAGAATATCTCTGTATTAGCCCCCGGTGGAACTACTCTAAATTTATTATCATCGCTAATATCAACAGCATTTTTATACGCTCTATGCCCGTATTGTTCCATTCTTTCTTGAAGGGTACTTACAAAATTTACTGCTGAATTTGCCATGCTAATTCTTTCAGCCATTATTCTCTTGGAGAAATTATATTTTTTATCTAACTCTTCAATATTTTTTTCATTTACATTTAGTTTATCCATCTTTTGAGCACCTAAAGAATGTCCTGTAAAAGAATACGGAATACCTGTTTTTTCATACATAATTGCTCCAGCAATTCCTCCATCACCATAATGTGTTGTTATAAAATCTGGCATTTCACCTTCTTTTTTATAAAAATCTATTATATTGTCAACATATTCATTTAAATGCTCCCATAAAAGCTCTTTATTTAGGAACTTTTTTCCGCCAAAAGGTATTCTAATAATCCTTACATTTTGAGCACCTTCATAATAATCAAAAGTGCTTTCAAATCCTTTCCATTCATCATCGATTATCTGTCTTGTAATAATATCAACCTTATATCCTAACTTTCCCATTGCTATTGCAACTTCTTTTACATAAACAAGCTGTCCTCCAAAATCAGGATGTTCAGTCCAATAAAGATCGTTTTTATCGAAGTTTCCTTGTGGGTTTAAAAAAGCTATTCTCACGGTTTCCCTCCTATAAACTGTAAATCTTTTCTATCTGTGTAAAGTGTGGAAGCTCTATGACTGCTCCCATATGCTTGAGTTTATATGCACTAGTAGCCAATCCTAATTCAACAGATTCTTTTATTGTTTTATTATTCAATATACCTAAATAAAACCCTGACCAAAATGCGTCGCCTGCCCCAGTTGTGTCAACTACTTCAGTTGCAAGAGAGCTAAATTTCATACATTCTTTTTTATTTGCAACAATCAAACCATATTTACCTAATGTCATGATAACCAATTTAGGCCCTAGCTCTAAAAATTTATCAATATATACTTCTACTGTCCCTTCCCCAAACAAATGAAAAGCATCGTCATATGAAGGTTTAATTATATCGACCTTTTCAATAATAGCCTTAACATATGAAGCTCCATCATGACCTTTTTCCCATAATATTTTTCTATAGTTTGGATCAAAACATATCAAAGCTCCTTCATCTTTAGCTACTTCAATAATTTTTTCAATTGTATTCCTAGAAGTGCTATATGATATTGGCCATGATGAAAAATGAATAATTTTTGTATCTTTAATAAGCTTATCAATAGTTTCGTTATAAGTGATTTTCTTTTCAGCATCTCTATAAGCAATAAATTTTGGTGTTGTTTTGCTCTTATTTACTATTACCATAGAAGTATTACTATCATCATCGAATTCTATTCCAGAAGTATCAACACCATTTTCGTTTAACTTGTCCACTAAAAACCTACCAAAATCATCGTTCCCTACTTTTGATATTAAAGAAGATTTTGCACCAAGATTTTTAACATTTATAGCTAAATTGCCCGGTGAACCACCAAAAAATTTTTCAAAACTCTTACAATTCAAATCGTCACTGTATTCAGTTGATATCATATCAATGAGTATCTCTCCAACTGCTGTAACATCTATGGTTTTATCTTCTCTTAAATTCACTTTTTCATTTAATTGCAACACTATTTTTTCACCTCTTAACCTTTTTTCCTACTAAATATACATCTTTATTTTATCGAGACTTGAAATTATTAAATCTTGTTAAAAATCGTAAGTTCTAGTATAAAAAAATCATGAATTTAGTAAACCGGTTTCCTGTGTCTTTAAAAAAATTATATTCTTCTTTTAGTGCTCTGTCTTACTTCAAGCTCTGTTGGCATTATTATATCTTTTACTTCTTTTCCTTCTAATTGGTCAAAAATCATTTTTATAGCTGTAGTTCCCATTTCCAATATAGGCTGAGCAATTGTTGTAATTGATGGAACAAATATTGAAGCCATTGGTATCCCATCAAAGCCTATTATTGATATATCGTCTGGAACCTTAAAGCCGCTATCCATGATACATTTTATCGCACCAATTGCCATACTATCACTTGCGCAAAAAACAGCTGTTGGTATATCTCTTAGAGAAAGTAGTTTCCCCATTGCCTTATAACCATCGTTTATTGTAAAATTCCCTTCTACTACTAAATCTTCATTGAATTCTATTCCATTATCTTCTAATGCTTTTTTATATCCCTCAAATCTATTTAATCCAACTGACTTATTATTTAATGGTCCTCTAATCATTCCAATTCTATTATGATTTAAGTTTATTAAGTAATTTACTGCTTCATAGGATGCTTTAAAATTGTCAACATCTACACATGGTATGTTTAATTCTTCTATTTTTCTATTTACAATTACAACTGGTTTTCTAAAATTCCTAAAAAAATCAACATGTTCCTCAACTATTTTACTTGTAAGAAATATAATTCCTTCAACCTCTTGTTCACTCAATATATTTAAATATTGAATTTCCTTAGTATGGTCAAAATATGTGTTGCAAAGTAAAATGTTGTATGATTTGCTTCCTGCATAATCTTGTATTCCTCTTACAAGCTCTGAAAAAAAAGAGTTTGAAACATCTGGAATAACAACACCAATTAAATTAGTCTTTTTATTTGCAAGACTCCTAGCCAATAAACTCGGCTTGTAATTTGTATCTTCAATAGCTTTTAAAACCTTTTTCCTTACCTCTTCACTTACAGGCTTGCTGTTGTTCAAAACTCTAGAAACAGTTGATTTTGATACTCCAGCTATTCTTGCGATATCACTAATAGTAACCTTCATATTTTTCACCCTATTTTTTATTTAAATAGTTCATATTTTATAACTCGATTATATGCAATCGGTTTCCTATTGTCAATATAAATTTATATTTTTCTCTAAATTTTTTGAAAATCTTATGTGAACAGAATCAATATCATAGTTAAAAAAAAGGTAAGGATTAAACCTTACCTTATATTCCAACACTCTTAAACCCTTTACCTTTTACTTCTTGTATATTATTGATTGTCATAAAAGCATTAGGGTCTACTTGTTCAACTATCTCTTTTAGCTTTCCAACTTGAGTCGATGTTACTATACAATAAATTACATTTTTATTATTCTTAGTATATCCACCTTCTCCTTTAAGGAAAGTAACTCCTCTTTGTAACTTCTTCTGTATTGCTTCTCCTAGCTCTTGAGATTTATCTGATATTATTATTACATTTTTCTTAGTGTCTAATCCTTCCTGTACCTTATCAACTATCTTATATGCTGTATATAACGCTATAAGCGTATACATTGCTGGTTTTAATCCGAATAATGCTGAAGATGATGCTATAATTATTGTATTAACTCCCATTAATCCTGTTCCAATATTTATATTATATTTTTTCTTAAATATTGCAGCTATAATATCTAATCCACCTTGTGATGTTCTATTTCTAAACATAAGTCCCATACCTAAACCATTTAGTACACCACCAAAAATAGCTGCAAGCAATATATCATCCATCATTATAAGTTGATCAATTCCTCTAGTTAACTCAAGTAAAAAAGACAAAGTTAGCATTGATATAAAGCTATACGTTGTAAATCTTTTGTCTATAATCCTAGAACCAATTATAAAAATTGGTACATTAATAAGAAATATAATAAGTCCGATTGGTAAATCAGTTAAAAAATGAATCATTATTGCTATTCCACCAACTCCACCACTTAGCAAGTGATTTGGTACGAAAAAACCATTAAATGCAATTGCACAAAACAGATTTCCCAATAAAATGAATACAAATTTGCTTGTATAATCCATTAGATTTACAGAAGTAGAAGTGGAAGACATTCTTTTAGCAATTTGCAACTTACATACCCTCTTTTCATTCTAGGGATATACCCTATTTTTTTACCATCATTATACTCCCACTTAAGTAGTATTTCAATATGTTTATTGAAATTTATTTATGAAAAAAATGAAACAAAAAGAACCGACCAAATTAGGTCGGTCCGTACTATTTTCTTACTAATTCTGCTCCTTTTTCAAGAGCTTTTTCATTTAATGGAATTAAATGAGCTTTAGTTTTTCCAAATACTTTCTTTAAAGCTTCTATTACTGATTCAACTTTAACAGCTTTAGTTAATTCTAAGTAAGCGCCTAACATAACCATATTAGCAACTTTGCTGTTACCTAACTCTACAGCTATCTCATTTGCTGGAATGTAATAAGCGTTTATATCATCTCTCTCTGCTTTCTTATCTATTAATGAACTATTTATTAATAAGTTTCCATCTTTAACAATGAAGCCTTCGAACTTGTCTAATGATGGTCTGTTCATAACTATAGCGGCAGTAGCTTCTGTTACTATAGGTGAACCTACTGGTTCATCTGAAACTATAACGTTACAGTTCGCAGTACCTCCACGCATTTCTGGTCCGTAAGATGGAAGCCATGATACATTTTTACCTTCTATCATACCTGCATAAGTCAATAGCTGACCCATTGACATAACACCTTGACCACCGAATCCTGCCATTATTACTCTTTCTTCCATCTTATTTCACCTCCTCAGGCGTTCTGAAGTTTCCTAATGGATAATAAGGTATCATATTTTCTTCAAGCCACTTTAATGATTCAGTTGGAGTTAATCCCCAGTTAGTTGGACAAGTTGATAAAACCTCAACTATTCCGAAACCTTCGCCTGCTAACTGAACTTCAAATGCCTTCTTGATAGCTTTCTTAGCTTTTCTAATATTAGCAGGATTATGAACTGATACTCTCTCAACAAATTTAGCTCCGTGAATTGTAGCAAGCATTTCTGATACTTTTAACGGTCTACCTGCATGATTTTCATCTCTACCATATGGAGCTGTTGTAGCTTTTTGTCCAACTAATGTTGTTGGAGCCATTTGTCCACCAGTCATACCATAAATAGCATTGTTAACAAATATTGTAGTTATTTTTTCTCCACGATGAGCAGCATGGATAATCTCAGCAGTACCTATTGAAGCTAAGTCTCCATCTCCTTGATAAGTGAACACTACGCTGTCAGGATGAATTCTCTTTATACCAGTAGCAACAGCTGGTGCTCTACCGTGAGCAGCTTCATGCATATCACAGTTAAAATAATCATAAGCAAAAACTGAACATCCAACTGGAGCCACACCAATCGCTTTACCTAATACCCCTAATTCCTCTAAAACTTCCGCTACTAGTCTGTGAATTATACCGTGTGTACAACCAGGACAATAGTGGAATGGCTTATCTGTTAAACCTTTTGTCTTTTCAAAAACCTTAGCCATTACATTTCACCCCCTGCTATCTTCTTTATCTCAGCTACTATAGCATCTGGCTCTGGTACCATACCACCAGTTCTACCATAGAAGTAAACTGGTTTTCTACCATTTATAGCTATTTTAACATCATCTATCATTTGTCCAGTACTCATTTCTACTGTTAATATTCCTTTAGTTTTATCGCTTATCTTTTCGAAAGCTTCATCTGGGAATGGCCATAATGTTATTGGTCTGATTAAACCAACTTTTAATCCTTCAGCTTCGCACTTAGCTATAGCGTTTTTAACTACCCTTGAAGTAGTTCCATAAGCTACAACTACTACATCTGCATCTTCAAGGTTGTAAGTTTCATATCTTACTTCATTTTCTTTTATAACTTTATATTTTTCTTCTAATCTCCAAACGTGATCTTCTAGTTCTTTTGGATCTATGAATAATGAGTTTATGATATTTGGTTTTCTTTGTCCTTTTGTTCCAGTAGTTGCCCAATCTTTTGGTGGTAAATTTCTCTTCTTAGGCTCTTTAAATTCAACTGGTTCCATCATCTGACCAATCATACCATCTCCTACAACCATTACAGGGATTCTATATTGGTCAGCTACATCAAATGCTTCCATAACTAAATCAACAGTTTCTTGTAATGTAGCAGGTGCATATACAACTGTTCTATAGTCTCCGTTTCCACCACCTCTAGTGGATTGATAATAGTCTGACTGAGCAGGTTGAATACCGCCTAAACCAGGACCTCCTCTAACTATGTTAACAATTACACATGGTAATTCTGCACCAGCTATATATGAAATGCCTTCTTGTTTTAATGCTATACCAGGGCTTGATGAAGAAGTCATTACTCTTGCACCAGCTCCTGCTGCACCATATACCATATTTATTGCAGCTACCTCACTCTCAGCTTGTAAAAATACTCCACCAACTTTTGGTAGCTCTCTAGCCATATATTCAGGAAGCTCATTTTGTGGTGTAATTGGGTAACCGAAGAAATATTTACAACCAGCTTTAATAGCTGCTGCACCTATGGCTTCGTTACCTTTCATTAAAATCTTAGCCATTTATTTTCCCTCCTTAATAATTATTTTTCTATTATTCTCTCAACTTCTATAACAACATCAGGACAAATTGTTGCACAGTTTCCACAGCCTATACACTTATCCATTTCGATAACTGTAGCTGGGTGATAACCTTTAATATTAATCTTTTCTTTGTTCATTACAACAATGTTAACTGGACATGCAGTTGTACATAATTCACAACCTTTACATAAATCTTCTTTGAATGTTACCTTTCCTCTAGCTTTAGCCATTTACAACCCTCCCCATTAATCAAATAATTTTAAATTTTAAATGTTAAATGCTAAATAACTATACTTATTATTTTATTTAATTTTATTTAAAATTTACAATTTAACATTTACAATTCTAATTGCACATAGTGCAATTAGAGCATCCATTCTTCCCTCATATAAAGTGTTATTGGGAAGATTTGCCCTTTAAGGTTTGATGGAAGTTCTTTAGCTACATGTTCTAATGCAACTACATATTTAATTGGAATATTCAATTTTTTAGATACTTCTTCTGCTAATTTTTGACCCCTTAAAACATCTTCTACTGTAGTACTTTTTAGTAGATGTGTATTATTGATAAGCCCTGTTACTTTTGCTCTTGAAGCCATTTCGATTCCTCTCAAGTACTTAATAGTATTCTCTACATCCTGAGTTTCAGGTCTATTAGCATTTATAACAAATAACATATCATATTTGCCTTCTTTGAAATAATTATGATATCTTCCAAGAGCTCTAGCTCCAACAGGGTCTCCACCCACATCTAGTATTACATCATAACTTTCATCTTGTAATGGAGCAAAAATCTCAGCTGATACAGCAGGTACATCTGCTGCAGCGGCATTAATTGAACTTCCTATTACCTTAATACCCATTTCAGATAATAAACTTTCTTTTTCTCTACTTCTAAAGTACGGATTAACAACATCTAAATCTGCTAACGCAACTTTTTTTCCACTTTTAGCTAATTTTACTGCATAATTTACTGCAAACTCTGTCTTTCCACTTCCATAGTGTCCAGTTATTATTCTGATTCTCTTATCGTTTAACATAAAATCCACCTCTAATTATATACCTTTGCTTCTTCTTCTCCTCTTAATACTCTTAAGCCACCTTCTGCTAGAGCTATCATTTCATCTTCACCTGGATATACAAACACTTTTGAAATGAAGCTTACTCTATCTATAATCCACTTTGTAAATTCTTTATCATATGCTATACCACCTGTTAGTATTATCCCATCAACTTTACCTTCTAATACTGAAGCTAAGCTACCAATTTCTTTAGCAACTTGGTAAGCCATAGCTTTATAAACAAGCTCTGCCTTCTTATCTCCATTTTGAATCATTTTAACTACTTCTCTAGCATCATTTGTTCCAAGGTATGCAACTAAACCACCATTACCTTTAATTTTCTTCTTCATTTCTGCTAATGTATATTTTCCTGAGAAGCAAAGTTTAGCTAAATCCCCTACTGGAAGTCCTCCAGCTCTTTCTGGTGAAAATGGTCCTTCACCATCTAATGCATTATTAACATCTACAACTCTACCTTTTTTATGAGCTCCTACAGAAACTCCTCCACCTAGATGAGCTACTATTAGGTTTACTTCATCGTAAGCTTTTCCTAATTCTTTTGCTGCTCTTCTAGCTACAGCCTTTTGGTTTAATGCATGGAAAATACTCTTTCTTTCTAATTCTGGCATACCTGATATTCTAGCTACATCTTCCATTTCATCAACAACAACTGGGTCAACTATAAATGCTGGTATGTTTAATTGAGATGCTATCTCATGTGCTAAAATACCACCTAAGTTTGATGCATGCTCGCCAAGAACACCAACTTTTAAATCTTCAATCATTCTTTCATTTACTTTATAAGTTCCACCATCTATTGGCTTAAGTAATCCACCTCTACCAACTACAGCACTTAATTTAGTTAAATTAATACCTTTCTCATTTAGTGTTTCAAGTATAATATTTTTTCTGAATTCATACTGATCATATATTTTTTCATATTTTGCTAATTCTTCAGTAGAATGTCTTAAAGTCTCTTCTAAAACTGGCTTTTCATTGTCATATATCGCTATTTTTGTAGAAGTTGAACCAGGATTTATAATAAGCAATCTGAATACTTCACTCATATTTACTCTCCTTTCTATTTGTTAGTAGCCATTAATACACCAAGAGCTATTGAATTTAGCTTAGCACTTTCACTATCAGCTCTTGAAGTTAAAACTACAGGAGCTTTTGCACCTACGATTACACCTGCATTTTGTGCCTTTGATAAGAATACTAAAGATTTATAAAGTACATTACCTGCTTCAATATATGGCATTAATAATATGTCAGCATCTCCAGCTACAGGATGCTCTATTCCTTTATGCTTTGCAGCTTCTTTCGATATTGCATTGTCTAATGCAAAAGGTCCTCCAACAATACATCCTGTAATCTCACCATTTTTATTCATTTCTTCTAGTTTTTCTGCATCAACAGTAGCAGGCATTTTAGGATTAACTTTTTCTTTTGCACAAATTACTGCTACCTTTGGATTTTCAATATCTAGTGAGTGAGCTACAAATACTGCATTTTCAATAATTTGTTTTTTCTGTTCTAGATTTGGTGCTATATTCATTGCTGCATCTGTTACAAATAAAATCTTATCGTAAGTATCAATATCAAATACTGCAACGTGGCTTAATACTTTACCTGTTCTAAGTCCTATTTCTTCATCTAAAACAGCTTTTAGTATTATTGAAGTATCAACTAATCCTTTCATTACCATATGAGCTTTACCGCTGCTTACAAGCTCAACAGCTTTTCTTGAAGCTTCTTTTAAATCTTTTAAATCTATTACTTCAAAATCATCTAAATTCATTCCTATTTCACTAGCTATTTGGGTTATTTTCTCTTTGTCACCAACTAATATTGCATCAGCTATTCCCATTTCTTTAGCTTCTTTAACTGCAATAAGAACTTCTTTATCTTGTGCAGCTGCAACTGAGATAGTTTTAGGTCCTCTCTCTTTAGCTAACCTTAAAACATCCTCAAAACCTCTAATCATCTATTTTCACCTCATTTTCATAAATTTTTTCCTTCTCTTTACCTGAAAGCACTCTTAAAACTCCACCATTTAATGCTTCCATCTCATCTTCACCTGGATAAACAATAACAGGTGCTATAAAGCTAACCATATTCTTAATATAATCTGTTAATAAATCAGAATATGCTAAGCCTCCTGTCAATATAATTCTATCAACCTTACCTTCTAAAACAGTTGCCATAGCCCCTATTTCTTTTCCGATTTGGTAAGCCATCGCATCAAATACTAATTTTGCTTTTTTGTCTCCATTTTTAATCATTTCAACTACTTCTTTGGCATCATTAGTTCCTAGGTATCCTACTAGACCACCTTTTCCTCTAAGCTTAGTTTTAATTTCCTTGTAAGTATATTTTCCTGAATAACACATCTTTATTAAATCTCCTACAGGAAGACCTCCTGTTCTCTCTGGTGAGAAAGGTCCCATTTCATTTGCATTGTTTACATCAACTAATTTACCTTTTTTAACTGGTGCTACTGAAATACCTCCACCAAGATGCGCAACTATTAAGTTTAAATCCACAAGCTCTTTACCTAATTCTTCAGCCGCTCTGTGTGATACAGCTTTGATATTCAATGCATGTAATAATGATCTTCTTGGTATTTCAGGCATACCTGAAATTCTAGCTATATCATCAAATTCATCAACTGCAACAGGGTCTACTATGTATGCTTTAATCCCTTCTTTATCCGCTATACCTTTTGCTAACATTCCACCTAAGTTTGAAGCGTGTTCACCTTGCACTCCTGCTTTTAAATCTTGAATCATCTTTTCTGTTACTAGGTATGTTCCCCCAGGCATTGGACGCAGTAGTCCTCCTCTACCTACAACAGCAACTAAAGATGAAGTTTCAATCCCTTCTTCTTTTAGCCAATCCATTATAAGTTTAAGTCTATATTCATACTGGTCTGTTATTTTATCAAATTTCTCTAATTCACTTGTTTTATGTTCAATTTTCTTTAGGATAACCTTTTCCTTCCCCTGATAAATAGCAACTTTTGTTGAAGTTGAACCAGGGTTAATAGCAAGTACATATTTTCTTTCCATTATTTCACCCCTTATTTTTTTCTAATGTTTATTGTATGCAATATATATGCCAACTATAATAACGAAAAAACTTTTTAAAAATAAAAGCTAGAATAATTCATTTAACATAAACAGAGCTGTAAAGGTTTGTCCTTTACAGCTTGCAGTTGTTTTATATTGAATTTATTGTGCAAATTTTTGCATGCATTTTTTTGCATAGTTTGTTTGTTTTGCATATTTTTGCACACTAATTTATGTTGTATTTTTCCATTTTATAGTATAGACTTCTAATAGAAATTCCTAAAGCTTTTGCTGTTTTAGTTTTATTGTTATTATACTTTTTAAGAGTTTTAATTATTAGTTCTTTCTCTAATTTTGATACAGCTTCTTCTAATGTTATATCCTCTAAATCATCAATATGCTCAGTTTGAACTATTTTTTGTCTCTCATATTTAACATTAGAATCTATCAATGGTATATGCTGCACATCAATAACATTCTCACAATGTTTCATGTTTATTATTGCTCTACCAATAATATTTTCTAACTCCCTAACATTTCCAGGCCAATCGTGTTTTTTTAGAATATCTACTGCTTCTTTAGTAATATCATTAATCCTTCTACCATATTCCTGATTAAATTTTTTAATAAAATGTATAACTAAATGATATATGTCATCTTTTCTATAGCGTAATGCAGGTATATTAATTGGTATAAAATTTAATCTATAATACAAATCTTCTCTAAATTTCCCTTCTTCTACAGCCTTTTCTAAATCCAAATTCGTAGCAGTAATTATTCTAACATCAATAGTTATAGGTTTTGTGCCTCCTACTCTTACAATTTCTCTTTCCTGCAAAACCCTTAAAAGCTTAGCTTGTGTATTTAAGCTTATATCTCCAATTTCGTCTAAAAAGATAGTCCCACCATTCGCCTGTTCAAATAATCCCTTTTTTCCTCCTTTTTTTGCCCCTGTGAAAGCTCCTTCTTCATATCCAAATAGCTCACTTTCTAGCAAACTTTCGCTTAAAGCCGCACAATTAACTCTAACAAACTGACTAAATTTCCTATCACTTTCATTATGGATTGCATGCGCAAATAATTCTTTACCTGTACCACTTTCACCTCTTAATATAACCGTAGCTGGAGTACTTGCTGCTTTTTTAGCTTTCTCAATTGCTTTAAGTATTAATTCATTTTGCCCGACAATATCATCAAATGTATATTTAGCTTCTAGCTTTCTAATTATCTGCTTTGCTACATTTAGCTCTTTATTTAACTTTATAATCTCAGATACATCATGCAGAACTCCGACGCTACCTCTTAGTTCCCCATCAACTATAATTGGTGCAGCTGTAGCTATTACTTCCCTTTTATTCGAACCTACAATTAATCTAGCATTTTTTATAGGCTTTTTAGTAGCCAAGACTTTCATATGGACACTCTGACCTTCTACCAAATCTACAGTTGCAGGTTTCCCTAATACATCTTCCTCACTT
The DNA here is from genome assembly GCF_001316435.1 of Caloranaerobacter sp. TR13. NCBI lineage: Bacteria > Bacillati > Bacillota > Tissierellia > Tissierellales > Thermohalobacteraceae > Caloranaerobacter > Caloranaerobacter sp. TR13. Next base: position 20,126 of record NZ_JXLL01000005.1, on the reverse strand, counting down.
AGACCAGTAAGCTCAGTATATGCAGGGTTAACCATAACATTTATTCCGTTTTGATCTACTACTGAAATAGCATCTTGGGTAGAATTGAAAATAGCCTCAAGCATACTCTGTATTTCTTTTAAATTTGTTATCTGAGTAGCTAAATCTAATATGTCTGTAACATCTCTAAAGACAGCTACGGCACCTATTATTTCTCCATTTTCATCCTTTACTGGCATTCTATTAGTAACTATTTTTATATTGCCTAAATCTTGCTGTCTATTTAATTCATAATCTCCAGTTTTTAATATATGCATAAGTCTTGTGTTTAATATAACTTCTTTTACAGGTTTACCTAAAGCATATTTACTATCAATACCAGTTAATTTCTCAGCGGCTTTATTAAATAAAGTTATTACACCTCGCTTGTCTACTGCAATCATTGCATCATGGGTAGAATCAAGTATTACTTCTAATTCTCTTCTCAAACCAGCCCACCTCATGTCTAAAAAGTTGAATTTTCAGCTGTTCTCTTTTTTAAATATATCTTAAAAACCTTTGGATTTAATTTTATTATCTCAACATTAGAAGGCTTTTTAATTTCTATATCTACATCATGTAGCCCTTCTTTTAATTCAGTAAGATCTACGTTTAATTTTATATCATCTTTTGTTAATAGATTCATAGTACTTTCAACAGCTGCAAAAGTAACTGTTATCTTTTGGCCAGATTTATTTTTATCTATTTCTAACCCTGGATCTAAATTGTTAAAGTTAATCTCATCTATATTAAACTCGAATGTTTTTTCAACTTTCTTTTCAATCTCTACTGTAACATTTACTGAATCATTTTCATTAACTACTTCTATTCCTTCAGGTAAAATCAAAGGAGTAATTTTAGTTATACTTTTAGCAATATAATCGACATTTACAGGCTCTGTTTCTATTGTTTTTATATCTTTTATTACTTCCTCTGAACCTCTAATTTTTACATAGTCAGGTTCTGAAGTAACATTTTTTATTTCATATCCTATTAAAGGGCTACCTGTAATTTGTGGTTTAATTGGAACGTTCTTCACCTTTAATATAGGTATTTTAACATCTACAATATTTGGTTCTTTAGTAATACCTTCTACTTCATCGCCTCTATCATTTACAGCTTTTAAAGGTACGCTTGTAATTATATCTTCAGTTGAATTATCTAAATTTACATATGCAATAACATTTGTAACTGAATTAACCCATGTTCTTGGTCCTTTAATATAAACTGTGCTTGGCTTTACTATTCCTTTTCCTGCACTATACCCTATACCTTCTTTTCCTGTTAATCTCAATATAATAGGTTTTTGTTTCTGTACAATTTTATCAAATTTAAAAACAGCCTGTTTAGGATAATAATCTTCTATTTCTATTCTACTATCATGAGTCCTTACTTCAATATCAACTCTATGCGAACCCTCTTTATATCCACTCAAATCCGCCTGTGCTACTATATCATCTGCAGTTACATCTATTAATTCTTTTCTCCTACCAGAAAGCTTAACTTTTACTGTTATTTCTTTTGGCTCCATTAGAGTTATTCCTGAAAGTTCCAAAGTGTCAAGATTTACTAATTCTACTTTAATGTTTTCAATTTCTTTCGTTATTTTGGGATTCACATCACTCATAACATAAGTCCACAATATAACTGCGAAAAAAACGGCTATTATTTTTATAGTAATATTCCTATTCTTGATTTTCGCCATTTTTTATCCTCCATTTAATAAATAGTCCCCGTCTCATTTCATTATTAATATAAATATCCTCTAATATTTTTTCTAACGTTTTAATGTCAACGTAACGAGAAAGTTTACCATTATCAGCAATTGATATAACACCAGTTTCTTCTGAAACTATTATAGCCAATGCATCTGATTTTTCAGTTATCCCTAGTGCTGCTCTATGTCTTGTACCTAAATCTTTACTAAGATTCATATTTTCGGTTAATGGCAAAAAGCAGCCAGCAGCTTTTACAATATCGTCTTTTATTATTACAGCGCCATCATGTAGTGGTGTATTAGGTATAAAAATATTGATTAAAAGACCACTTGATACTTTTCCATTAATCAAAGTACCTGTTTCTGCTACCTCATTTAAACCTGTTGTTCTTTCTAACACTATTAAAGCTCCTATTTTCTGCCTTGATAAAGACGCTACAGCTTCTAATATTTCGTTTATAATGTTTCGAATGTCCTCATCTTCTATTTCAATAATTGGCTTCGTTAAAAATCTGCTTCTACCAATATACTCTAATGCTCTTCTTAATTCTGGTTGGAAAACTATAAGTAGGGCAATTACTCCAACTGTCATGGTTCTTTCAAGAATCCAGTTTATCGTAAATAGTTGAAGCCATTCACTTACCTTAGTAGCAACTAATAAAACTATGATACCTTTAATTAATTGTTCAGCTCGCGTCTCTCTAATAAGCATAAAAAGCTTATAAAAAGCAAAAGCCACTATAGCAATATCTATAATATCTCTTATTCTAATATTTACAAATAATTCCTTTAAAAACTGCATTTTAACACCCCTGGATATTTTTCTACCTAAATAAAATTATACAATATATATTACTTGGTATAAATACATAAACAATATTTTGGGTATAGTGTTCTATTGTAGTTCACTTTGATTAATAGTACTCATTGTAGCTTTATATGATATTTTTAACTTATTTAACAAATTTTCACTAATTCCTTCTACTTCTTCATTTAAATAATCAGTAGTCGGTAAAATTTCATATTTATATTTGCCATTAGATATATATCTATTTACCCACGTAGGAATATATTCTACGTTTTTAATTTTAGAGTTATTATGTACAAGGTCTTTTTCCAAGTGAATCTTAACTATAACACCATCTTCTGTATATCTATTTTTTATAGTTTCGTATCTTTGATTAGAAATAAAGTTACCCATAGAATATATCACATATTTTACTCGTCCATTTATTGTTTTCAACTCGGCTTTCTGTATAACATGAGGGTGACTTCCTAATATAATGTCTGCTCCCCAATCAAACATCTTTTGTGCTAACGAAAGCTGAAATTCAGATGGTTTTCTCTGATATTCGTTACCCCAATGAATAATTATCACCACAATATCTGCTTGTTCTCTTGCAAACCTTATATCCTCTTTAATCTTATCTTCATCTATAAAATTAATCATGTATTTTAATTCTTCTTCTGTTAGCCTTGATTCAAGCCCATTACAACCATAGGTATATGACATAAATGCTACCTTAATCCCCTTGACATCTTCAATAAGTACTCCTTTTACAGGTTCTTTATATGTCCCAACATTTTTTAGCCCAAATTGCTGTATATTTTCTATAGTTTCAATCAATCCTTCTTTACCTTCATCCAAACTATGATTGTTTGCAGTTGATAAGATATCGAATCCTATGTCTTTAAGTGTTCTTATAGCTGATTTGGGAGTATTGAAAGTAGGATAACCTCTATACCCGTGTTCTGGCCCTGCAGTTACCGTTTCAAAATTACCTATAGCTAAATCTGCGCCTTTGATGTATTTTTTTACTGATTTAAACATATCATCAAAATTGTACTCTCCACTTTTTACGTCGAGTGCACTTTTTATTTGTGGAGTGTGAAACATTATGTCTCCAGTTGCTACAATAGTTGCTTGAACCTTGTAATCTTGTTTAAGCTGCATTTCTAATACTTCATCAGGCTTTTTATAGCATACAAGTATATTTTTAGGGCTTGTCTTATATTTATCTGTAATATATCCTGTTAAAAAAAGAGAAATAAATAAAAAAAGTGTAGAAATACTCAAAATTAATCTTTTTCTTTTCATACAAGCCACCTTTACTGTTTTTCTTCCTAATTCTATTTTAAACCTTTTATTCCTGTTTGTTAATTAAAATTATTTTTCTTTATTTATTCTATTAAATCTTTCTCTTGATTCGATTATATATCTATTTAATTTAGACTGACTGTTTTTCCAAATATATACTAGGTATGGAATAAATAATACTACTAAAATTGGTACTCTAGACATTAATATAAAATCAAATATCCCATGAATAATAACTGGTACAAATAAAGATTTTTTTAGATTTAATTCTTTTTCTGTCAAATCATTTGTAAATTTTGATATAGAAAGATAATAGCCCATAGTTACTGCAAAAATTGCATGTGCTGGTACTGAAAGTATCCCTCTATATAGACCAACATAAGAGTTATAACTAAACCTGAAAACTACATACATAATATTTTCTACCGTAGCAAAACCTAAAGCTGAAAATATTGAGTATACTATGCCATCAAGCTTTTCATCAAAATATTTACTATTATATACAAGTCTTAATACTACTTCTCTTTTGAAAAACTCTTCTGTAAAACCTGCAACTACAAATGCTGTATAAAATGTACTTAATATCCCAGTAAAAAAATTAATAGTACCTAAAAACCTTTCTACTATAATAGTCGGAATAACAGATAAAGCGCCAAAAATAAATGTTTTCAGCAAAAGAGATATCGGTTCTCTATCATATCTATCACTGAGATAAACTGCATATGCAATTGATATAGCAGGAGTTATCGCTATTATAAAAAGTCTTATAAGCAAATCTTTCATCCTTTCAAAATACAAATAATATGCATTTTATTTATATTATTGACAATAAAACGTATGTTATACTTTTTATATTGGGTACTAGGTACTGGGTACTAAGTACTGAGAATAGGGGACAGGGAATAGAAATGTAAAATTGAAAGTTTAAAATGTAAAATTAATCAACAGTAGATTGTAAATTGTCAATTGTATTCTACAGTATTAAAAAAGAGAGTATTTCTACTCTCTTAATTCCTAATTTTTCTTGTATTCAAATTTTATCATTTTAGTCTTTCTTGAAAAAATACCCTTTTTAGTCATTGCCCCTTGTATAAAAAAGAATATTCCAAGACCTAAAAAGATGTCTCCTATACTTATAATTTTAGGAAATGGATATGGCTTTATTAGTGGTATGATATCTCCTAAAATAGGAAGTCTAGTAGAATCTGTTATTAATGTATGTGTTATTATCATATCCTTTTTTAACATCTCTAAATTAGATATTAAATTTGCTGCTTTCAATCCTTCAGGTGATACAGGCATTCTACCACCGTTTGCAACAATAACTATAAAATTAAGAAGTGTTCCAATAAAGACTAATATCATAGATTTATTTTTAAAGTTAAGCATAAGTGCAACAAAAATTAAAATGTAAGATAAGCTATGTACATAAATAAAATATTTATCAACAAAAGTACTTATTACTCCAATATGCTTTATTTTTAAATATACACTCGTAAATTCAAGTATAAAGCCTAAAACAAAAAGATACCAACATCTAATCTGTACTTTCCCAATGTTTTCTAGTTTTCCCCCTCTAACCTTACCTACAACTAGAGAAGTTGCCATTGACTCAATTAGCATTAGCCAGCATCCCCTTCTCATTATCATTTTTCATTACTTTTACAAACATCTTAGCAAATTCTGGATTAAATTGTGTTCCGGCATTTTTTTCAATCTCACTAAGTGCTACTTCTTTTGACAATGCCTTTCTATAAGGTCTATCAGATGTCATTGCATCATATACATCAGCTATTGCAAGTATTGCTGCTTCTACAGGGATTTCATTTTCTTTAAGCCCATCAGGATACCCTTTACCATCATATCTTTCATGATGGTGTCTTACTATGTCTGAAACTTCTTTTAAGAAATTAACTCCTTTTAATATTTCAGCACCTATTGATGGATGTTGTTTTATTTTCTGATATTCTTCTTCAGTAAGTTTACCTGGCTTTTTTAATATTTGATCGTCAATACCTATTTTCCCTATATCATGTAAAATTGCTGCATTCTTTATATTTTCGATTTTTCTGTCAGAAAGGTTCAATGCTCTAGCTAACTTAACTGCATACATACCTACCCTATCAGCATGACCCCTAGTATATGCATCTTTTGCCTCCATTGCATTTGTAAGCGCTTGAATAGTCTCCATATATACATGCCTCATATCCATATATAGTTTATATGAATATCTTGCTAATAATAGTGGACCGAAAAATATCACTACTGCAAATGCTCCTAATGCAAAATAAGCTAGAGCTATTATTAATCCCAACGTACCTATGGCAGCAGTATTTGGTATAATCCATCTAAGATTTTTCATCCATATTTTAACAATGTTTTGTCCACTTAAAATCGACATTAATTCTGCCATTATTGTTGTACTTAAAAGAATATATACAATGAAAGTCGATAAAATTGGAAGAGGATTTTTTATAAAATTGCCACTTCCTACAACTCCTCCTGACTTTATATAAACAATACCAGAAATTCCAATCACAATAATTATTTGTGAAACATTGAATATAGTCTTATACATTGGGGTATTAAATAAGTGTAAATACTTTCTGCCTGGCGCTTTTACTACTCTAAATAAAAAGCCAAAAGCAGTTACTAACGCACCTACTAATGGTCCTCCTATTATTATCGAGGCTAAGCTTATAGCAAAGCCTACTGATACTGCTCCTTCATTAGGTAAAGGTATAGGCAGAGATTCTGCTATTATTGATAGCAAAATAAAAGTTAATAAGAACTCTAAATCAAAATTAGTATTGTTTATATACAATAAATAAAATACTATAAAAGAAGTCAAAAACAAAAATAATATATAATGCTTCAATCTACGAGGTATGTTTCGCATAACGTCCTCCTTTTTATTATTAGGCCGGCTTAATACTTTAAAGAAAACTAATGATATATTATAACCAAGAAAGATTTGCTCCACTAGCTAATACTAAAGCTAATAAGCTTACTAATACCATTAATACTTTTTTCATCGAATATAGCCCCCTTTATGATTTTTTCTGTTGGCTCGCTATTCCAACAGGCTATACTCGCTTCGCTAAAGAGAAAAAAAGAGTTTAAGTAAGTTTTTTTTAAGAAAAAAATAAAAGTTAGCCGGCCTAATTACCACTGTAATGTCTAATAATGCTTCTATTTATTGCATCTAATGTTGCCTTTACTACTGCTTCCTTTTTGTCTCTATTGACAAAAGCACAACCTGATAGCAGCTTTTCATGGTTAGTAGTAACAAAAGTAATAGCTGAAACTATAACCTCTCGTCCTGCTAACCCAACAGTTTTTATATCTTCAAGTATGAAATTGTCCTCAATTCCTAAAAATTTCTCAACTGCCTTTAATGCAGCTGTTCCAAGAAGTCTTTGAGAATTTGAAACTGTATTTACCCCTGATACTTCTCCTTCAAAAATCTCTTCATCTTTTTCTAATATAACCTTAATATTTGCTCTTGTTCCTGACGTTGAAAACTCAATTGTCTTTAATTTTAATCTAAAATCCTTACTCTCAGCTGCTTTTTCATCAATTTGAGCAATACTTATTTTTTTATGATCTATATCTAAACCAAATCTTGATATTAAACCTGACTGCACATCTCTAGAAACCTGTTTTGGGCTTCTTTTTATGTCTGAAAGTATATGTATTTCTTGAATGTTACCGTTTTCATCGGCAACGACTTTACATGAAAGAACAGATTTAATTTGACTTATAAATTGTTCTATGTCCTTCATAATCATATTATCACCTTCACTCACTTTTTTGGACTAACTTATTTATTCTACAAGATATTTTATTCTACAAGATATTGTTTTTTCCTTTAATTTTTTTCTTAAATTATCAAAAAAAAATTAAAAACATCCCAAAGCGGGATGTTTTGGGATGTTTTTTTGTTATTTTTTAACTCTATTTACTAAAAGTTTTAAACTTTTCAGTTTTAACACCACAAATTGGACATTTTTCAGGAGCTTCTCCTTCTACAGTATAACCACAAATTTCACATACATGTAAATCGCCAAATTCTACATCTTTGCCAGAATCTACAGCTTCTTTTGCTTTAGTGAAAAGTGCTGCATGTGTCTTTTCTGCCTCATATGCATATTGCATTGAGATTGTAGCTCTCTTTTCTCCTTGCATTTTAGATACTTCTATAAAAGCAGGATACATCTGCTCAACTTCAAAATTCTCTCCATCTATAGCTCCTTGTAAGTTTTCTGAAGTACTGCCTATTCCAAATCCAGCTCCTGCAGTAACTGAAAAGTCTCCTTTTTCATCTTTTAAAGTCTTAAAATGACTTGTAGCATGAATTTCTTCAGCAAATGATACTGCTCTAAATAATCTTGCTACATTACTAAATCCTTCCTCTTCTGCTTTAGCTGCCCATACTTTATATCTCATATGAGCTTGGCTCTCTCCACCATATGCTGAACGTAAATTTGATGCTGTCATTGCATTCATATTTGTATACCCCCTACCCTAGTTTTTCTTGTCGAATTCATTAATACCCCTACATAAAATCTTTAAACAACTTTTTGAAATAAAAGAGGGAACAAAATCCCTCTTTTAATACTAGATAAATAAATTAACATTCGACTCTTCAGCTGCTCCTAAATAACTAGCAACTCCACCTATTTCTACACCGTCTATTAACTCTTCTCTAGTTATTCCCATTACATCCATAGACATATTACATGCTACTAATCTTATACCCTGCTTCTTAGCTTTTTCCATTAACTCTTCTAATGAAGAAATATTTTTCTTCTTCATTACACTTCTTATCATTTTAGCGCCTATGCCCATCATGTTCATTTGTGATAATTTTAATTTTTTACTTCCTCTTGGCATCATCATACCAAACATTTTATCCATTAAACCTTTTTCTACCTTTACTTTTTCTGGTTTTCTTAATATATTAAGTCCCCAGAACGTAAAGAACATTGTAACCTTTCTGCCCATAGCAGCTGCACCATTTGCAATTATAAATGAAGCTATTGCCTTGTCTAAATCTCCACTAAATACAATTATTGTTTTACCATCATTTGCAGTCTGTACTACATTGTTATTACTGCTATCTTTAACAATGTTTGCACCTCTACCCTTTCTAATAAAAGCTACAAACTCTTTTGGTCTTTTTTCAGTCTTTATCAAAGTATTACCAGTTCTTTTGCACCAATTTTTTATATCATTCACAAAACCAGGGTCTGTCGCGGTTACTTCTAGAATATCTCCATTTTCTAATGCCTTCATTTTTTCGTATACCTGCATTACCGGTCCTGGACACTGAAGGCCACAAGCATTTAGCTTTATAGTTTTTCCTTCTAGATTATTTATATCTATTTCTTCTGGTTCTCCACCTTCATTAAAGTCTGCATTTAAGTCAAAAGTAACTCCTCCACATTTTGAAGCTTCATCTTGACAGAAGATACAACTATAAGTTGTATATCCTCCACTTAAATTCTTAACTTTCTTAAAACCATTTTGTTTTAAAATTCTAGCTGCTAAATATCCTCTAAGTCCTATAGCACAATATGGTATTATTAATTTTTCCTTATCTAATTCATTCAATCTATTTCTTAACTCATCTAATGGTATATTAATTGAACCTTCGATATATCCTAATTCTCTTTCAATTTCATCTCTAACATCAAGAATAATTACTTCATTTTTATCTAATTTTTCTAGCTCATTGCACATTATAACATCTACGTCTCTTTTTAATATGTTCTCTGCTGTAAAACCTACCATGTTCACAGGGTCTTTTGCTGATGAGTAAGGTGGTGCATAAGCAAGCTCTAATTCTTTAAGGTCGTAAATTGTACCCCCAAATCTTATTGCAGATGCAATAACGTCTATTCTCTTATCTACACCATCATAACCTACAATTTGAGCACCTAATATTTTTCCTTTTAGGTTAAATATTAATTTTATTGTCATTGGTATTGCTCCAGGATAATATCCTGCATGTGATTTTGAATGAATAAGTGCTATTTTGTAGTCTTTACCATATTTTTTGCCCATTCTATTCAATATTTTTTCATTATTACCAGTTGAAGCAACTGTTAAATCAAATACCTTTGCTATTGAAGTACCTTGTGTTCCTTTATATTTTTCTAATCTACCTGCTATGTTGTTTGCTACTATTCTACCTTGTTTATTTGCAGGTCCAGCTAGTGGTATCATAGTCTTAGCACCATTTACAAAATCAACTACTTCAATTGCATCTCCTATAGCAAAGATATTTTTATCTGATGTTCTTAGATACTCATCAACAATTATTCCACCTCTTTGATTAACCTCAAGGCCACAATCCATAGCTAATTTGCTGTCTGGCCTTACTCCAATTGCAAGTATTACTATGTCAGCATCTAAAGTCTTACCACTTTGAAGTGTTACTTTAGTTATACCATCTTTATATTCAAATTCTTTTACTCCGTCTTTTAAATATAATTTTACATCTTTAGATTTAATGTGTTGATGAACAATTTGAGCCATGTCAAAATCAATAGGACCCATGACTTGGTCTGCCATTTCTACAATAGAGACTTCTAAACCTCTATCATAGAGATTTTCTGCCATTTCTATACCGATAAATCCGCCACCAACTACTACTGCACGCTTAGGCTTTTTATTGTCTACACATTCTTTTATTGCATCCGTATCAGGTATATTTCTTAAAGTAAATATATTAGGTGAGTCAATACCTGGGATAGGTGGTTTAATTGGACTAGCACCTGGAGATAATACTAAATAATCATATGATTCCTTATATATTTTTCCGCTGTTTAAATCTTTTACTTTTACTTCCTTTTTCTCTCTGTCTATTGATAACACTTCGTTTTTGACTCTTACATCAATGTTAAATTTTGATTTCATTTTTTCTGGAGTCTGAACTAATAAGGCATCTCTTTGCTCGATTGTACCACCAATATAATAAGGCAATCCACAGTTTGCAAATGAAATATGCTCACCTTTCTCAAACATAATAATTTCAGCAGTTTCATCAAGCCTTCTTAATCTAGCTGCCGTAGAAGCTCCTCCAGCTACACCACCTACAATTAAAACTTTCTTTGACATGAAAATTCCTCCTCGTTAATCATTTAATTAATATATATTAATAATTAAATTATATTGTTAAAAAAAATACAAAAACAAGTACGAAAAACAAACTAAAATATAGCCTTCAAAATTTTTCTAACATCTTCATTAACTAGATAGTATTTAATCTCTACGCCGTACCTTCTTCCTTCAACAACACCAGCTGCTTTTAATTTTGCTAAATGCTGTGATATTGTTGATTGAGGCATATTTAAACAATTTTGTATTTTAGTCACATTACATCCTTCATCATCTAAAAGTCCTTTAACTATGCATAATCTTACTGGATGTGCAATAGCCTTCAATATATCGGCTTTTTTAGTTAATTCTTCAATTTGATTTACTACATCTTTTATAAGTCATCACCTCGTTCTATCTCTATATCTTAATATTACAATATATAAAAAGATTTGTCAATTTGTTATAATCCATACTATGGATTATAACAAAATCTACCTTATAGTTTATTAAAATTAAGATTTTGTTTTATTTTATTTAAATCGTAGATTTTATTGTATTTATATTGCTATATTTATGGTAAAATAGTATAAACACATCTGAATTTACTATATCATATCTTAATCTGTTAGTCACTCCATTGAAATTAATTCTTTTAACCTTATTTGTGTCATGATTTATGTACTCAATCCCTTTTTCTTTTAATATTTTATAAAAAATTATTGGAGGTGTTTTAACTGAAAAAAAGAGATTTTAATAAAAAAGGAATAATAATTATGCTTTTACTACCGATTTCTTTTATAGTACTAGCTTTTATTCTTGATACCCCTTCTAATATATTAAAAGGGATTTTAGAAATAATAGTTAGCCCTGATATTTTGCTTACTGACTACATTAAAGTTGGAGGAATAGGTGCTACTTTAATTAATTCTGCTATCCTTACTTTAGTGAATATTTATATTATATGGAAACTAAAAATAAATATTAATGGTCCAATTATATCAGCTATTTTTACAATTATGGGATTCGCCTTTTTTGGTAAAAATATATTTAATGTTTGGCCAGTATATGTAGGAGGCTATTTATACTCTAAATATCAAAAAACTCATTTTAAAAACGTAATGCTAATCGTTATGTTTACTACTGCATTATCTCCTCTAGTAAACGAACTTGCTTACGGTTTAAATCTTCCTATACCAACTGGTTTAGTTTTAGGTGTTTTTGTCGGAATATTAGTTGGTTTTATTATGCCTCCACTTTCAGCTCATATGGTAAGAGTACATGATGGTTACAACCTATACAATATTGGCTTTACAGCTGGATTAATAGGTACAATAATTATGTCTATAATGAGAAGTTACGGATTCGCTACAAACAGTAAAATGATATTAAGTAGTGAATATGATATGTTTTTCAAAATATTTTTTGCAATATTCTTCTTAATTTTAATTGTTTTAGGTTTTATGTTTAATAATAAAAGTTTTAAAGGATATAAAAGACTCATTTGGTTTACTGGAAGGCTTATCACAGATTTTACACAACTAACAGGCTTTGGTTTAACTTTAATCAATATGGGATTAATGGGACTAATAGGTATACTTTATGTTATAATAACAGGTGGGGTAATTAATGGCCCTGTTATAGGTGGATTATTAACTCTTGTAGGTTTTTCATCTTTTGGTAAACATCCTAAAAACTCTATACCAATTTTAATAGGTGTTTTAATAGGTAGTGTTTTAATTACTAAAGAAGTAAATCCAACTATTTTAGTAATCACTGGTCTATTCGGAACTACTATAGCTCCTATTTCAGGAACTTATGGTTATTTAGCAGGAATACTTGCTGGATTTGTTCATTTATCTGTGGTAATGAATGTAGGATATCTTCATGGAGGGATTAATTTATATAATAATGGTTTTTCAGGTGGTATTGTTGCTACTATACTAGTGCCAATTATTGATGCTTTCAAGAAGGAGGATTAATATGAAACATGAGATAAAAAGAATATCAAAAATTCTTGATGAGTTAATTACTTTCTGTTTTCTCCACGGTACGAACAACATGAATATATCATTAGAAAATCATGAAGATTATTTTAAGATACATCTTGAAAGTGATAATATAGATTGCAATGATGTTAGGGTTCAGCAACTTAAAGAACTTTTAAACTACCCAAGACAATCAGAAGTAGAAGAATATTATTGGGAATTAGCTGGTGAATGTGATAGCGACACAGAACTTACTCTTGTAGGAATGATGGTGGATAAAGCAGAAGTAAACTTTGACGGAACTTCTCTATCTATAACTTTATATAGGAATAAATAAAGCATAAAATAAGAGGGATATAAATCCCTCATATTTTTTTGCTTTTCACTCTTTCTATAAGGTCTTCTACCTTTTCTTTAATAATATCTCTTGCTTTTCTAAATTCTTCTATAGGACCACCAGAAGGATCTTCAAGCCCCCAATCCTCGCTATAGTCACATGGTACATAAGGACATATTACACCACAGCCCATAGTTATTAAGATATCTATTTTTTCAGGTATATCTGATAAAAGTTTAGGATAATGGTCACTCATATTAATTCCAACTTCTTCCATAACTTGAACTGCTTTGGGCTTAACTTCTGGATACTCTTCTGTCCCTGCTGAATACACCTCTAATACATCTTTACCTAAATGTTTTGCCCAAGCTTCTGCCATCTGTGATCGGCAAGAATTATGAACACAAACAAAAGCAACTTTTTTCTTCACTAAAAGTCCTCCTTCTAAACTAGTACTCCAATAGGCAGCTTTGTCTTGCAATTTGTTTAGATACATTCAAATATCTCTATGTATAGATTATCATATGACAAATTTATAAGTCAATGTGATTTCTTTAAAGTATAGCTCTTAAGAAAATAAAGCATTAGTCACAGATATGCTTAAATAAGCGTAATATATTACTACAAAATATAATATTTCAGGAGGGGTAATAGTGGACATGAAAAAATATCCTTATTATAAACTTGCTAAAGCATATATTCCCTATCAAATAATGGGTAAAATATATTGTCCTGAAGAAGCATTAATGAAAGGAACTATTTTCCCTGAGCTATATATGCCTTATAAAGCTGTTAAGAAGTAATAATTTGGAGGTGTGTTTTGTGGATTCAAACCAATTGGATATGCTAAAAGAAATAATGGAAATATGCTTTTGCTTAACTGATATAAACTTATACCTTGATACTCATCCAAATGATGAAAGGGCTGTAGCTCTTCACAATACTTTTTCAAAGAAATATAAAGAACTTACAAATATGTATAGTATGAAATATGGACCTCTAACTAATTACGACCTAAGTAAATATCCATGGGAATATACCAAAAGCCCTTGGCCATGGGAAATAGAATATTGATAGGAGGTTAAATTATGTGGATTTATGAAAAGAAGCTACAATATCCTGTTAGAGTAGATACTTGCAATCCAACTCTCGCAGCTATGATATTAGAGCAGTTTGGAGGTCCAGATGGAGAACTTTCAGCAGGTATTAGATATTTAACACAAAGATGGGCAATGCCTACTGATCAAGCAAAAGGTATTTTAACTGATATAGGAACTGAAGAGTTTGCACATTGGGAAATTATAGGAACTATCGTATGGAAACTTATAAAAGACGTTCCTATAAAAGATATAGAAGGTACTCCTCTTGAAGCACACTATGTAAATCATGGTAAAAGTCCATTTCCTCATGATGCTGCAGGATATGCTTGGACTGCTACATTTATACAATCTAAAGATGATCCTATAGCAAATCTTCACGAAGATATGGCAGCTGAGCAAAAAGCTAGGGCAACTTATGAATATTTAATCAATATTTGCGACGATCCTGGCGTTAAAGATGCTTTAAGATTCTTAAGAGAAAGAGAAATTGTACACTTCCAAAGATTCGGTGAAACATTAGACATTGTACAAGAATGCTTAAATAGCAAAAAATACTATTAAACTACTCTTGTAATTAAATAACCCCTTAAAGTAGATAATTGTTTTTATGCTATCTACTTTAAGGGGTTTTATTTACACAGTATTTAACTTTAAAGTTTTACATCACCAACAACCACACCATTTACTTGGCCGTTAAATATTATTGGAATAGCAATTGTAACACAGTAATCATCAGTCATAACAGAAATATAAGGTTTAGAAATATACGAATTACCTTTCATAGCTTCTTTAAAGTAAGATCTGTGAGTTAAATTATCTACATCAATAGCTATAGTAGAACCCTTTACATCCCCTTTAGAATCTAATACAACAACTACTTCAAAGAGTTTATCAAATTTTCTACTTATATTGTCAATAAAGTTTCGTGCCTTTTCTTCATCTTCTGGATTATCTAGTCCATACTCTACTGTTAAATCCTTCAGAGTTTTTTCTGCATCCTTTATCCTTTTTTCATCATCTTTACCAATTTTATAACTACCTTCAACTTCTCTGATAAACTCAGTTAATTCTTTTGACATATTAGTCAGCTTTTCAACTGACTTAGAAATTACCTTAACCAAATTAACTTCTTCTTGAGTAGAAGCATTTATTTCTTCCATCCCTGCTGCAGTCTGTTGTGTAACCGCAGATATTTCTTCCATAAGCTCATCTACTTTACGGGCATTTAAAATGCCATTTTCTGATAGCTTTAAAATCTCTTCTGTAGAATCTAAAGTAGCATCAGACGTCTGTTTAACTTTATCAAACAATTCCTTAAATTCTTCAGCATACCGTACGTTCTTTTTCATATCTTTAACCTGCATTTCAATATGTTCAGCTATAAGATCTATTCTTTGAGATATATTCTCTACTATCTGTCTTATTTTTGAAGCTGATTTTTCAGATTCTTCTGCTAATTTCCTAACTTCTTCAGCCACTACTGCAAATCCTTTACCTACTTCACCTGCTCTTGCTGCTTCTATTGCGGCATTTAATGCTAAAAGATTTGTTTGCTCACTTATTCCACTAACTATAGCTATTATATCTTTTATTTTCTTAGCATCATGATTTAAGTTATCTATTTCAATAGCTAGTCCCTCATTATTTTTTTCGCTATTCTCTAGATTATTAATTAATCCTTGAAGTTTTTCTCCAGATTCATTTATCTTTTCTTTCATTTCTCTTGTCATTGAATACGTATTCTCAGCAAAGTTAGCAATTGTCTGAGAACTTTCAACAATCTGTATAGTACTATTTTTAGTATTCATAGCCCTTTCAGCTTGAAATTCAAGTCCTTGAGAAATTTCATTTATAGTTATTGATATCTCTTCAATAGACTTGCTTACTACCTCACAATCTTTTGCTATACTACCTGAATAAGTAAAAACTTTATCTGAAGCAACGAGTATTTTACCTACTAAACTTCTGATATTAGCTATCATGTTGTTTAACGATGCTACCATCTCTTTAAATGTTTTATCATAGCCATTTTTTATAGTTTGAGTAAGACTGCCTTGTGCCACTCTACTTACTAATTCACTCGATTTTACAACATATGCCTTTTGAAACTTTCCCATTAATAACGTAAATCCATAAGGAACAACTAAAGCTACTACAGCTATTATCGCAAGTTCAAGACTTGTCAATTCTAAAACGTAATTGCTCCCTGTTATTATCCAAGGCATAGCTACCCCCAATAAAAATACTATAAATGCTGTAATAAAAAACTTTAATTTCATTTAAATCCCTCCCCACTTTAATTTAAATAATTCGACTAATAAATTCAAAAGTCCTGTTAATTTAAAATTTAATTTTAATATTTTCAAAATAATATATTAAATCTTAGATGTAAAATAAAAATAAGTGTTATATAATGATATAAAGAATTATTAGGAGGTAAGCTTATGTATAGAGATATTGCTTATTACGAATATTCAAAAGAGATGCTTAAGCAACTACCAAAAGGAGCTTTTTTAACTGTTAAACACGAAGATAAGATTAATACAATGACTATAGGTTGGGGAAATATCGGATTTATTTGGAATAAACCAATTTTCACTGTAGCTGTTCGTTATTCAAGATATACATATGAGCTTTTAGAAAAAGCAAAAGAGTTTACAATAAGTGTTCCATTAAATAAAGATTTGAAAAAAGAGTTAGCTTTCTGTGGTACAAAATCAGGAAGAGATTTTGATAAATTTAAAGAGTGTAATTTATCATGTGAAAATGGTAAAGTTTTATCAACTCCTATTGTTGGAGATTGTGAATTACATTATGAATGTAGAGTGGTCTATCAACAGGCTATGGAACCAGCACTAGTTGATGGGGATATAAAACAGAATTTTTATCCAAATCAAAACTATCATATTTTATACTACGGTGAAATAGTTGCTTGTTACATAAAAGAATAAAAAAAGGTAGATGATCAATTCATCTACCTAAATTTATATTTTTCATAGTTAATGTAGAATCAACTACTCTTATACTTGTTATGAAAAATGTTACACCTTTTATTTCCGCATAGTTAGTATAAAACACGAATGATTGATAACCTGAGTGGTAATACCAGACCTATTTACATTCCACATAGTTAATATAAAACTTCATTTTTAATAAACTTAACCTAGCTTTACATAGCTGTATTTACATTCCACATAGTTAATATAAAACATAAAAGATATTATTAAAGTAGCAACATCAATTTTAAAATTTACATTCCACATAGTTAATATAAAACATTAGAAAATGTAGTTGAATTAGTTGTAAGGAGTAGATTTACATTCCACATAGTTAATATAAAACCCTGAATATCTTTCCTGAATAATCCCTGACTTATAAAGATTTACATTCCACATAGTTAATATAAAACGTCAAACCCATCAGCATCAATATTTTCTCTGCTCCATTTACATTCCACATAGTTAATATAAAACTTTATTCTTTGACCTTTGTTTCCTAATATGATTCTTCCATTTACATTCCACATAGTTAATATAAAACATTTTTACTATTATTAAGTTGGTCATCAAGTTCAGCCGAATTTACATTCCACATAGTTAATATAAAACCCCCAAGTACTATTTTTAAGTACCACTTCTCTTTCAAGATTTACATTCCACATAGTTAATATAAAACATGTGCTGAAATTGAAGAAGAATACGAAAGAGAACAATTTACATTCCACATAGTTAATATAAAACTTTAGAGTCAGCTGCATTAGTTGTTTTTATAAATAGATTTACATTCCACATAGTTAATATAAAACTTTGACTTTTATTAACGCTATTTCTCTTAAAATATTCATTTACATTCCACATAGTTAATATAAAACCCTGGATGATTAGTCCAGCTGTTTTTTTTGTCAATAATTTACATTCCACATAGTTAATATAAAACATACTGCTTTACAAATTCATAGTCTACTATATCCCCATTTACATTCCACATAGTTAATATAAAACATTTATACAAGTGAAAAGGGAATAAGAGATAGAATAAATTTACATTCCACATAGTTAATATAAAACATACTGCTTTACAAATTCATAGTCTACTATATCCCCATTTACATTCCACATAGTTAATATAAAACATTTATACAAGTGAAAAGGGAATAAGAGATAGAATAAATTTACATTCCACATAGTTAATATAAAACATTTCATCTGTCATATATGCTCCATGTTTTCTGATTGAATTTACATTCCACATAGTTAATATAAAACGCATAACATATTCTCATATACTCATGCTGTTCTAGACCATTTACATTCCACATAGTTAATATAAAACCCAATGGTACAGTAGTATATTACATGAATAGTTGGAGATTTACATTCCACATAGTTAATATAAAACTTAAAAGAATTTTACCCATATTATTTATCCCCTTTCTTAATTTACATTCCACATAGTTAATATAAAACTTAAATACTTTAACTGATATGTTAGGAAGTCCTCCAGTATTTACATTCCACATAGTTAATATAAAACATTTCATCTGTCATATATGCTCCATGTTTTCTGATTGAATTTACATTCCACATAGTTAATATAAAACGCATAACATATTCTCATATACTCATGCTGTTCTAGACCATTTACATTCCACATAGTTAATATAAAACCCAATGGTACAGTAGTATATTACATGAATAGTTGGAGATTTACATTCCACATAGTTAATATAAAACTTAAAAGAATTTTACCCATATTATTTATCCCCTTTCTTAATTTACATTCCACATAGTTAATATAAAACTTAAATACTTTAACTGATATGTTAGGAAGTCCTCCAGTATTTACATTCCACATAGTTAATATAAAACATTCTCTAACTTAATGTTAGTTAACACTTTAACATTATTTACATTCCACATAGTTAATATAAAACGGTTGTTTAAGGGGCAAAATGATTTTAGTTATTATCATTTACATTCCACATAGTTAATATAAAACCTCAACTTGTACTGGTGCTTGACCCTCTATTATTTCAACATTTACATTCCACATAGTTAATATAAAACTTACAGAATTTTGACAATACACAGACAACTGAATCGTCATTTACATTCCACATAGTTAATATAAAACGATGTATTAAAAATGACAAATAGTTTAATATTGATATATTTACATTCCACATAGTTAATATAAAACATCTGTTTGTATAAATGAACTTCTCATCAAAGATATATTTACATTCCACATAGTTAATATAAAACTGTATCTGTTAAATCAACATTTTCATAATCCCCCATGTCATTTACATTCCACATAGTTAATATAAAACTCTAAAGTTAGCCAAGTATATCCTTCGTTTGGTTTTTTATTTACATTCCACATAGTTAATATAAAACTTATCTATCGAGCTTCTCAAATTACCTGTATCAACAATTTACATTCCACATAGTTAATATAAAACTCTAAAGTTAGCCAAGTATATCCTTCGTTTGGTTTTTTATTTACATTCCACATAGTTAATATAAAACTTATCTATCGAGCTTCTCAAATTACCTGTATCAACAATTTACATTCCACATAGTTAATATAAAACTATGTCAACATTCCCGCTTGCTACTTCTTGACTGTCATTTACATTCCACATAGTTAATATAAAACTAATTATTAATTACTTGCTTACTGTACTAGCTGCTGTATTTACATTCCACATAGTTAATATAAAACTTTCTGTAATAGCTTCATCCATTAAATCTCCTACTTT